>JBFXAV010000230.1:0-5276 GCA_050183935.1 Candidatus Korobacteraceae bacterium
CTTTGCTGCTTCGGTTGTAGCTTCCATCCTTCATGAACGCGGCCCTCCCGCCATCTGCTGATCTCTGGTTTCCGGCTCGCGTCAGAGAATTTTTCTGTAAGGAACCTCGCCCTTTTCGAGTTCCGAACTGAATTCTCCAGTGCGGGCATGGTGAAATCTGCGAAATCACATCGGATTCCATCTGAACTCAGATGTCGCGCCCTAGTAGGCGCGAAAGGAGAAGCTATGCGCTTCGTATGCAGTATTGCGCTATTTTCATTCTTTTTAAGTAGTTTGTGTGCCTTTTCCCAAGCCCCAGAAAATTCCCGTTCCACTCAGGTGAGGGAAACCGGGATCACTATTAGCGGAGTCGTCTCAGACCAGACGGGTGCTTCCGTCGCGCGCGCGAAAGTTGACCTTGTGAGCACCCGCGCCGGAACTCGTTCTGCCGCCACTGACGGACAGGGCCGATATCAATTCGACGGCCTTCAGCCCGGCGAATATACGATTCGCATTACGGCTTCAGGCTTCCAATTCATGGAACGCCGATTGACTGTCACCGCTTCGGAGGAGGCGGCCGACTTCCGCCTCGCTGTGCAACCCCTGAGAGAGAGCGTCACCGTGACCGCGGAAGCCTTGCGGGAAGAGATTGAATTGCAGCGCGCATTGACGCCCGGAGGTGTCACCGTGGTGGATGGCGACCAGCTGTATCAGCGAAACGTCAACAACCTCGCGGATATGCTGCGCTACGTGCCCGGCATGTGGGCCGAAAGCGGCTATGGGAATGAAGAGCTTTTCTTTTCGAGTCGTGGCTCCAATCTGGATTCCACTGATTATGACAAGAACGGCGTCAAGCTGCTCCAGGACGGATTACCAGTCACGTCGGCCGATGGCAATAATCACAACCGCGTCATTGACCCATTAAGTGCGCGCTATGCCACCGTAGCGCGGGGTGCAAATGCACTTACCTATGGTGCGAGCACCTTGGGTGGCGCAATGGACTTTACCTCCCCCACCGGGCGTAGCAGCAACAGCCCGTTCTCGGTATTTCTCAACGGAGGAAGTTTTGGTTCGCTTAACGGCCGTGCCACTCTAAGCGGAGCACGTGACAAGGTGGACGGACTCGTGACGGTCGAAGGCAGGCGCTGGGGAGGCTATCGCGACCACAGCGAACAGGAACGCTGGGGCATATACGCCAACACTGGATGGCAGCCATCGGCGACGACCGACCTGCGGCTGTTCGCTACGTACCTCGACAACGACCTGCGCTTGCCCGGCGCTCTCACAAGCGCCGAGGTGGATGCCGATCCCAACCAGGCGAGCGCGGCCGCGCTCGATGGCAATTATGGGAAGGTCGTGAAGACCGGGCGGCTCGCGGTTAAGGGGACCAAATCTTTTGGCGCGAACGGGGTACTAACCGCCGGTCTCTCGTACGAAGGCCAGTCGCTCTTTCACCCCATCGTGAATCAGATCAAGGTGGACTTCGATGGGCCGGGACCGAATCCGCCGGTCGAGGTGTTCAGCCTGTTAATCGACACCGACCATCGCGACCTCGGCGGCATGGTTCGCTACGACCGGCGCATTGGCGCGCACGACCTGCTGGTAGGACTCAACTACGGGAAGGGGTTAGTGACCGGCGGCAACTATCGCAACCTCAACGGACAACCAAATGGAATCAGCGAGTATGTCGATAACAATGCCGACAGCATGGAGACCTTCATGGTCGACCGCTGGCACGTATCCGAACGCCTGACGCTGGTGTTTGGCGCGCAAGGGGTCACCGCAGGGCGCAACGTGCGTACCACCAACGCAACAACTGCTGCTGTGAGCAACCCCAACGATCGCTATGCCGGCTTCAATCCGCGCGTGGGGTTCATTACCTCGCTGAGCAGGGCGGGCGAAGTTTACGGCAACGTCAGCCGGTTGTTCGAAGCACCGACAACATTCCAGATGCAGAACGACGTGCTCGGCGGCGACGCAACGCTCGATCCCATGACTGGCACGGTGGCAGAAATTGGCTGGCGTTCCACATGGAATCAGGCGTCGGGCACGCGCTGGAATTGGGACATTACCGCGTACTATGCGCGCATCAGTGATGAGATCCTCTCCATGAACGCCCCACTCACGGCGGACATGAGCTTGTGGACAAATTTTGACAAGACCACTCACGCCGGCCTGGAAGCGTTCGCGGGCACTAGCTTTTCGCTCGGGGGCAGGCATCGTATCGAACCGCAGGTCAGCTTCACTCTCAACCAATTCCACTTTGCCGATGATCCCATCTACGGCAGTAATCGCTTGCCTGCCGCGCCCAGGTACGCCACGCGCGGCGAGGTGCTATACAGGCATGCACGCGGCTTCTATGCCGGTCCCACCTTCGATTTCATCGGTAAGCGATATGCAGACTTCGCCAATTCATACACCGTGGATAGCTACGGATTGATGGGTCTGCGTGCCGGCATCTCTGGCGAACGGTGGGAGTTGTTCGGAGAGATACGCAACATTTTCGACGCTAATTACATCGCGACAGTGGGCGTGGCCAATGTAGCCGCAGCCAATGCGCGCGTCCTTTATCCGGGAGCGCCGGTGTCGAGCTTTGTCGGCATGCGGTTTTCCTTCTAGCACCTAGCTGGGTCTCTCGGAGAGTAAACCTCAGAAGGAGGGGCTTTTGATGCAAGTTCCTCCTTCTGATCTTCATTAGAGGTAGTGATGCAGCAAACAAAAAAGCAAGCGATATGCGGAATGGTTCTGCTTTTGCTGGCAGGCACAAGCTGCCGTTCGTCACGGCCATCCTATGTTTTTGAAGATCAGCCCAGGCCGGTGCTCGCTGAACTTGGCATCGACGGCGCACGAAATCCCAAACTCGCCATCACGCCCGCCGGAGTTCTGTTCTTGCTGGCAGCCGGTAATGAGCAAGGACAGACAAGGCTGTTCTTTGCAATGTCCCATGATGGCGGGGACACTTTTATGCCGCCGGTGGCGGTCAGCGAACCGGGGGAACAGGTGAGTTCTCATGGCCAGAACAGCCCCAGCCTCGCGATTGGTGCTACGGAAATTTACGCGGTTTGGGAACAGATGCAAACGGAAGGTCCGAACAAGCTGATGTTCCCTCGTTCCCTTTCCTTTGGACACAGTTTCGAAAAACCAATCCGGGTAACGGACAAGCAGACACCTTCTTTCAATGGATTCTCCACCCTTGGTGTAGCCCCAACGGGGGACGTATATGTGGCGTGGCTGGACGGGAGAGATGCGGATGCCCAGCCGGGAACGTTCTCCATTTACTTAGCGAAATCCACAGACCGGGGCGCGAGCTTTGGGCCGAACGTGCGCGTGGGCCAAACTGCTTGTCCCTGCTGCCGGCCAACGCTTGCATTTGGCTCGAACGGGCAGATATTGGTCATCTGGAGAAAGGTCTTTGCAGGAGACATACGAGACATGGTGGTTTCCTCTTCCTCCGACGGTGGAGCATCCTTTGCTGCTCCAGTGCGCGTTGCCGAAGACAACTGGAAACTGTCTGGATGCCCGGAGTCTGGTCCTGCCGTGGCAGTGAAAGGCGGAACCGTGTACGTCGTTTGGTATTCGGAAGGAGGCGACCAGCCCGGCCTTCGGCTAACCCAGTCGGAAGATAGCGGGGAAACATTCTCGAAAGCAAGGTTGCTTTCAGGCGACGTACTGGATGCAAATCATCCCAGTTTGTCCGTTTCCGATGATGGCCGCGTGCTCGCGGTTTTCGAGGGGCGTGCCTCAGATGGTGGAGGCGGGTGGGGAGCGAAAATGGCCTACTTCATGCGGCTGGACGATAGCGGCAACGCGAAACCCGTTGCCCTGGTGAAAAGGAAAGATTCTGTATCGCGTCCTGTGATTGCCGCCGGTACGGCAGACCGTGCCTTTATGGCATGGACCGAGTCGGGCAAGCAGAAAAGCACAGTGTTTCTTCTGAGAGGACGAAAGGCGAACAAGTAAATGGATGCAGTTGCCATACCCCGCCTGGAAACGAATATGCAACAACCACGCGAACTCTGGAGGCCCGCATTCTATGCAGGAATTGCCAGTGTGGGAGTGCTGGTGCTTACCTCCGTACACCATCTTTATGGAGCGTGGCGGTTCGCTACCCCGTGGCGAGTGCATGTGGCTCACATAGGCGTGACTTTTTCCGCGGTGCTGATTGCGAGTCTGATTCTGGCCTATACGAAACGAGGTTTTCGAATCGGACGATTTGGCCTGTGGGTGTTTTTGTTGACCACGATGGTTGTGTGCGTTTTACAGTTTGGAATTTACGAAGGCGGCTACAACCACCTGCTGAAGATCATTCTGCATTGGTCCGGTCTGCCGGATTCACAATGGCGCGCATTGTATCCGGCCAGCTTGTATGAACCACCTGAAGATTTCTGGTTTGAGTTAACAGGCGTGCTGCAACTTCCCGTGGCCTTGGTGGCCGAGAAGCTGTGCTTGCACTTGCATCGCGCATACTAACCAATCATCCAATGCTGTCCGTAGCCGAAGACGGCCGCGGATTGCTCTCTTTCCAGGCGCGAGACCCGCAAAAATCCGATGGATGGGGTCCTGTCGGCCCCTATCTTGCTGCCGTCGATCCCGGCGGAACGCCACAGCCAGCCGTTCGGATTCCCATGCTTGGACAATCGTCTGCTTATCCTGCAATTGCGGCGGCAAGTTCCGGCCGAGCCTTCATCGCGTGGACTGAACATGCGTCCGGGACCACCAACGTAACTCTGTCGCGGGCACGAATCCGCGGGCAGTAAGTGTAAAAATGGAGCAAGCCCGGGCTTTCTCTTAGTGATCGTTCCTATATCGTCTAACGTCAAGCATAAGCATCAGCCGTCGCAGTGTCGGACGAAACAAGAGTGAGAGTGCTCTTGCATTTCGGATTGCTAAATCCATCGAGCAAGCCTATCTTCACGGAACAGATACACCAGTGTGGTGCCCATGAGGAGGTAGTAAGTGGAATCTCCGACTGGAACGTCAGCAAGGCCGTGGCTATTTCGTTATGGCCTCGCGGTGGGCGCCTCGTTGTTGGCGGCGGGAGTGACTGCAACCTTCCCCGCGCTTCGGGGCATTCCATTCATGCTCAGCTTTGGCGCTATCGCCATAGCCGTGTCGTTGGGTGGTTTCAGAGAAGGGCTGCTGGCAACCTTTATTTCCGTCGTCGCTATCAACACTTTGGTTCTTTCGCCAAGAGGTAGTTCCGCTCTCGGTTTGACCGCTCTGGTTCAAACTGCGGTAGCGACTGTTGCGGGAATCGCTGTTTGCACCGTCGCCCGAGAGCGCGAGCGGAAGCACAA
>JBFXAV010000231.1:0-5272 GCA_050183935.1 Candidatus Korobacteraceae bacterium
TTTGCCGATGCGGCTCTTGGCATAGGCCAGAGCTTTACAGATGAAGCTTCCGGCGTGACCCTGCGGCTGGACGCGCTTGATCCCGCAGGCGCCACCGTGACAGTAACGCTTGGCGGAGTGAATTCCACGTGCCTACGCGCAAATCCGGCGGTCAGCATCTCCGGGCAAGCACAGGCCGCGCCCGCAGGAATGCCGGTTGCTTATGCAGTTTCCGTTCAGAATCTCGACAGCGCGGCGTGCAACACTACCAGCTTCGCCCTGGCGGCCACGGTTCCTGCGGGCTGGTTCGCGAATTTTGCGCATCCAGGCATCACACTTGCGCCGGGCCAGATGGGAACCACTGTCCTGAACGTTACTTCGGCTCAGGGGACGGCGAACGGCATCTACCCTGTCTCGGTTACGGTGACGAACACAGCATCTCCGACTTTTGCGACCCCAACAGCCACTTCATATCAGGTGGCAAATCCGCGTTCGACCTCCAGTGGCTTTTTCGACCAGAGCATCTCAAGCACCGGAACAAACCAGCCGCCTGCACAACCAGAACCACCACCAGCCGAGCCGCCTCCCTCCAATCCCCCGCCAACTTCACCACCACCGCCCCCAAGCACTGGGTTCTGGGACCAGGGCATCCGGATACCGGGCAGCGCCCAATAGGAATTGCCGCATCAGTGCGCGGGAACGATGCCCGCCCACATCAGCGTCTTACTGGGATCGGGAGTGGCTACGTCATACTTGCGCACAAATTCCAGTTGGCCGTTATCGGCGATTCGGAACACCGCAAGGCCGGCTGCCCCGGTTCGTGCATCGGAACCACTGCCGGTGGAGTATGCGCTCTGGTTGGCTACAACGAGAATCCGGCCACTTGGGTCCAGTGCGAACGTGCGCGGAGTCATACCTCGGGTGTCACTGGTCTGGAGGAGCGCGGGCTCGCCGGTTTTTTCATGGATGGAAAACACAGCGATGGAGTTTTCGCCCGTTCTGGGTCCTGGCCCGGAGGACCGATTGGAGACATATACGAAGCGGCCATTGGGATGGACGTGAATAGCAGCGGCCCTCTGCTGCGGCACGACGCCAGCGGGATTTGCAAGCGTGCTCATGCCATACAAAGGGGAAGCATCAAGCGAACCTGAAGGCAGTTTGCGATAAACCTGCAGGCGGTTCTGCCGCTCAAGCGCGAGAAATATCCAGGGTTGCGAGGGGTGAAAATCCACATGCCGGGGCTGAAAGTCGTGCGGCTCTTCAATGGAAGCCCGATTGGCCAGTACTCCATTGCTGTAGCCGAAAACCTTCACGGCGCCAAGTTCCTCAGGTTTTTCTCCGGTGGGATCGTTGCCGCGCGCCACCAGAATGACCATGCGGTTGAAAGGGTCCACACGAATCTGGTGGGGATAAATCCCAACGTTGAGGGACTTGGGCTGCTCTACCTCCTGTCCAATGTTTCCGTCCGGGTCGAGGCGGTGAACGCTGACTCCGGGCGGACTGTTGTAAGCCGCCAGCAAGTGCGCTCCAGGAACATCTGTGGTGACGTGGATTGGGCGGGCGCGCAGTAATGTAGGCTTGCCATCGGTGCGAAGCCTCTTCGACGCGGAGTCAACCCGCACCACACTCACGCCGTGGCTCTTGCCGCCAGCGCCATCGCTCCAGGCAACGTAGAGGCCTTTGCCCGAGGGATGAGGCCAGGCGTACTGAACGTTCTGTGGCAGAGTGACCGAAGACTGCTTTTGCAGAGTGGCTGCGGCTATGTCCAGGCTGTAGAGACTCAGTTCAGGCCCAACCACGGCAAAAAGCACAGCACCGGAGGGTTGGACCGCGCGTTGAGCAGGAATCGGCTCGGCGGCCTGAGAGGCCGGGACGGCTCCGCCCAGCAACGCGCACGTCATGAATGCCAACAGCGCAGCCAACTGTGTTGCGAGTCTGTTCATAACTTCCCTTTCCGATGCGTGCGCTCTACCTAAGCAGAACCCAAGAATTATCCATACGCTGGTGTCGAGAGCAAGCGCTCAAGTAGTAAGCCTGGAGAGCATGGCGCTAATTTGGCGCTACGCAATGAATCCGTCGTCTTTCGGCTGGCACATCTTCACCTATTCCTATGCCCCACAGCTCCCTCTGAAGTGATACCCTTCTGCGACCGCGCCTGCCTGCGCAGATGTCGGGCCAAAATTATTAGGGAACTCCGTCGAATGGCACCACGCTCTCTGATTCCAGCACGAGCATTGTTAAAGTTGGCTCCTTTAACCGCCGCAGCTGCCGCTGTGTGTTTTGCATTTGGGCGGTTCGAGTGCGGTGGCGGCCTGGTGGTAGCTGCCTTTACCCTGCTGGCGTTGGGTGTTAAGGGAACCAGGGCACAAGGATTTTCGTTTAGCTTATGGGTGGGCGCATTTGTCTCCGTGGCAATGTTTTTCCCCGCTCTTTTCGGTACCTGGTACGGGTTTGAGGTCGGACGCCTTGTTATCCCGCTGACCCAAATCATTATGTTTGGCATGGGAACGCAGCTTTCGCTGGGAGACTTCAAGCGAGTGCTGCTGTTCCCTAAGCCGGTCTTCATCGGCATGGTGCTTCAGTTTTCTGTCATGCCGCTGGCAGGCAAGGCTTCCGCCATCCTGTTTACTTCTAACCCAGAAATTGGCGCGGGAATGGTGTTAATCGGCGCCTGCCCAGGAGGCGTGGCTTCCAATGTGATGACTTACCTGGCGCGCGGCAATGTTGCTCTTTCCGTGACCATGACCGCCGTGTCAACGCTGATGGCGCCGGTCATGACACCCATGATGATGAAGTTACTTGCGGGCGCCTATGTGCAGGTACAGCTCGTGAACATGATGATCTCCATCATCAACATGATCCTGCTTCCGATTGCTGCGGGAATTGTGGTGAACGCCATTCTGGTGCGGGTGGCGAAGGCATACCCCAGCCGGGAACAGGCTGCCATGACTCTGCTGGAAAAGATGCCGCTGCTCTCCATGTTTTCCATTTGTCTGGTGCTCGCGATCATTGCCTCGGTTACGCGGGAGTCGCTTCTCGCCGGCCCGTTTGTGCTGGCGATTGTTGCCGCCGCGGTGTTCCACAACGGGGTTGGATATTTGCTGGGATACTGGGCCGCGCGCCTGATGGGTATGAACGAAACCGTATCGAGGACCGTCTCGATCGAAGTGGGCCTGCAGAACGGCGGAATGGCTACGGCTTTGGCAATCGCGGTGTTGAAGAGTCCCCTGGCAGCGCTTCCACCTGCCATTTTTGGCACCTGGATGAACATCTCCGGCGCGATTCTGGCGTCTTGGTGGAAGGGCCGTCCGCCCCAGGATGCGATTGTGGCTCCTTCAGACACGACTGATTTGCGCTCCATTGCTCCGGCATCGCCGGTGGCATCGGTATCCGAGGATGCGTGATGGTTTCGCAACCGCATGCTCCCGCCACCTCGGAAATTCTGAAGCCATGAAGCCCTGTAAGATAACGGAATGAACGCTCCCCAATCACCGAGTCCCGGCCTAAACTCGTTCTACGACAGGCCCTCAGGTCCATGAACAAGTCACAGTTCGACAAGGAACAGGTTCGCGTTCTGCTGATCCTGGCGCTGCTGAACTTCGTCAACTACGCCGACCGGCAGATTATTTTTCCCCTGTTTCCGCAAATTCAGCAGGAGTTCCACCTTAACTACACACAGCTGGGCATGCTGGCTACAGTTTTCACCATTGTGCTTTCGCTGGGCAGCGTGCCTTTTGGAGTGCTCTCAGACCGTGGATCGCGGCGCAAAGTGATCAGTTTTGGCGTGCTTTTCTGGAGCGCCGCCACCTTCCTGAGCGGAGCGGCACAGTCCTTCCGCCACCTGCTGATTGCCCGCGGCCTGGTGGGCGTGGGTGAGGCCGCGTACACTCCCGCTGGAACGTCGATCATCTCCGAAACGTTCCCGCAGGAAGTACGCTCTCAAGTCCAGGGCATGTTCAACGTGGGAATGTTCCTGGGAGGCGCGGTAGGCATGGCGCTGGGCGGCATGGTGGCCCACTGGGCGGGATGGCGTCCAGCGTTTTTCGTCATGGGAGTTCCCGGACTCCTGCTTGGACTGTGGGCACTGCGTCTGCCCGAGCCGGCACGCCAGCAAAAAGGGCAGGCTGCGGTGCCGGTACGCGCCCTTTTACGCGTTCCTGCGTACCTCATGATTCTCGCCGGAAGCTGGTTCATCAGCTTCGCCGGATACGCCTACACTGCCTGGGGGCCGCAATTCGTACAGGAATACAAGGGCTTTACTCCCCAGGAGGCCGGAGTTGTCCTTGGGCTTACTCTGGTGGTGGCCGGGGCCGCTGGCGTCATGGCTGGAGCCGTGGCGTCTGACCGGCTTTTCCGCATAGCTCCCTGGGCACGGGCGGTGGTGATTCCGATTGGCTTTTTACTGGCTGCGCCGCTTACCTATCTGGGACTTCACGCTGCCGGCAAGACGGCGTTCACCCTTCTGTTCGCCTCCGGAGTCTTCTTTCTTACCTGGTACCACGGACCCGTGGCCGCCACCATTCACGACCTGATCCCGGCATCCGGCCACGGCACGGCCATTGGTATCTATACGCTGTTCGTGAACCTGTTTGCCATGGCGATTGCGCCGCTGGTGGTAGGAGGAATCGCAGACGCCACGAACCTGCTCACGGGATTGCTGGCAGCAGTTGCCGCGCAGGTTGTCGGCGCTCTGCTTTTTGTAGTAGCGATTTTTCAGATTCGCCGCGATGGCCTGCGACATCCCGCCATGGAGCCCTATCAGGAGGAGAATGGAGTCGCAACTGAGCTTGCAGAAAAAGCTTAGTGTTGGGAGTGTAGGAACGAGAGGCGCGCAGAAAAACTCAAGGGCCAAACGGGTTTATATCGTCCGGCCCTTGAGTGATTGCTAGCTGGTTGCGTTGGCGTAGTAGTTGTTGCGCAGAGTTACCTTGAGTTTGTCCACCAGGTATCTCTTGTTGTGGTCCATTTCCAGCTCAATGGATCCCTCTTCCGGCCTGGGGGCGGTAAAGTCCATGGTTACCCATTCGGAGAATCCGCGCTGCCGCAGGATCTGCATGATGGCGGGGAAGTCTACACCGCCGGCGCCCATGCGTTGATACAGATTGCGCCGCTTGTGCTCCGCCTGGGGCGGGGCGGGACCCTTCCAGACACCTTTGTCGGCGCTGTACTCAGCCGGGCAATCCTTGAAGTGCATGTGGGCAACTCGGTCGTAGTGAGTGCGAAGGAGCTTCACAGGATCGATGCCACCCAGGCTGGCGTGGCCAGTGTCGAGGGTGACGAAGACGTACTTGGG
>JBFXAV010000232.1:0-5268 GCA_050183935.1 Candidatus Korobacteraceae bacterium
GATCAGGACTTCCGCTTTGGCTCCATCAACATCAAGCAGTCCTTCTTTCTGGTAAAGTTTCTGGAGGACGTTGGCTATAGCGGCCCACGCCACTTCGACGCCCATGCTTACCGCACCGAACACATTGAAGGCGTAAAAGACTTTGCCCGCGGTTGCATGCGCACCTACCTCATCCTGAAAGAAAAAGCTGCCAGGTGGAACGCCGACAAGGAAATCCAGGCGATTCTGAAGGAGATTCACAGCGGCAGCGCGCCTGCGGTGGGAAGCTATTCGAACGATGGGGTATCGAAGTTGCTAGCCTACGATTTCAGCCGCGACAAGATGGCCGCAAAAAAGCTTTCCTATGAACGGCTGGATCAGTTAACCATCGACCTGCTGCTGGGGGCGCGCTAGGAAGGCTCTGATCAACACCTCTACGGCTGCATCCGGTCACGCGTTCGCCGTGAATTACGGACGGCCTAAGCCCGCCGCTACCACGGCACTGACTGCCAATCATCCCGAGCGGAGCGCAGCAGAGCCGAGGTGCCAGGCTTTGTCCGATTGTGCATGGAGACAAACACAGCATGATCCCGCGGCTCGCGCTCACTCCGGTTGGTCGTTTTCGCGCTCGCTCGGGACGACAGGATTTTGGCGTCCGCTTTTTCCGGCAGGCTGAAGCCCACCACTACCAAGTCCTCGCGCACATCACTCCGCTGCAGCTTTAGCCAGCGCCTTTTTCCCTTCGGCCAGCGCACGCAGAATCGCATCGGTATCGTACACTGACCCGCCCCATGCACCGCCGCTCACGTCCTGCAATGCGGCCCACAAGCGCGTGTCGTTCGGAAGATTCGGGTCCGCAGCCAGGTCCGGTCGCGGTGGACGCGCCGCCAGAATCTTTGATCCCTGTTCTATGCCCGCCACCGCCCCGTTTTCTCCTACAAAATTTACGGAGCCATCCAGCTTCTTGCGATCGATGACAATCTCAATCATGTCGCCATCGCGCAGCTTCCCGATAGGCCCGCCAGCCAACGCCTCGGGGGAGATGTGCCCGATGCACGCGCCCGCGGAAAACCCGCTAAAGCGAGCATCCGTGATCAATGACACATGCTTGCCGAATGCCAGATAGCGCAGCGCCGTGGTAAGCTGCGCGACCTCTTCCATGCCCGTACCCATGGGACCACGGCAGGCTAGCACCAGCACATCTCCCGGCTGAATCTTCCCTTGCTTCACCGCGGCAATGGCCGCAGGCTCGGTGAGGAAGACCTTTGCCGGACCGGTGCTGCGATACACGCCGTCGGCGCCAACTACGCTGGGGTCAATCGCCGTGGCCTTAATCACCGACCCTTCTGGCGCCAGGTTCCCATGCGGGAAGCACACAGTGGAGGTCATCCCGCGTTGCGCCGCGCCCTCGGGAGTAACAATGACATTGTCGGGATCCACGCCATCGCGTTCCCGCAACAGGGTCCGCAGACGCTCGCGGCGCTCGGAGCGCTCCCACTCATCCAGCGATTCTCCCAGCGTCTTGCCGCTCGCGGTGAGAACCCCCAGTTCCAATAGTCCGGCACGGCGCAGGTGCAGCATGACCTCCGGAACTCCGCCCGCCAGAAACACCTGAATCGTGGGATGATGGCGCGGGCCATTCGGCAGCGCATCCACCAGGCGTGGAACCTTGCGGTTCACGCGCGCCCAATCTGCGGCAACCGGACGCCGAATTCCTGCTGCATGCGCTATTGCAGGCAAGTGCAGAATCAGGTTTGTGGATCCACCAAACGCTGCATGGGTCACCATGGCATTGTGCAGCGCGCCTTCGGTCAGGATGTCGCGCATCACGATTCCTCGCGACTCCAGGGACATCAGCGCGCGGGCCGAGCGCCGGGCCATATCGAGCCAGATCGCATGACCTGAGGGCGCCAGCGCCGAGTGCCCAAGCGCCATTCCCAGGGCCTCTCCAATCACCTGAGACGTCGCCGCCGTCCCCAGAAACTGGCATCCGCCACCTGGTGACGCGCAAGCTCGGCAGCCAAGATCACCCGCCTGCTCCACGGTGATCTCGCCATGCGTGAAGCGCGCACCGATGCTCTGGATGCGTCCTGCATCTTCTCCGCTTTCCGGCATCAACGTCACGCCGCCCGGCACCAGCACGCACGCCAGAGCGTGCATGGAGGCAAGCGCCATCATCATTGCCGGCAATCCCTTGTCGCACGTAGCTACACCAAGGACGCCGCGTCGTGTGGGTAGCGAGCGAATCAACCTCCGGAATACAGTGGCCGCGTCATTGCGGTAGGGCAGACTGTCGAACATCGCGGTGGTTCCCTGCGAGCGCCCATCGCAGGGATCGGTACACGCGCCTGCAAAGGGAATGCCCCCGGATTTGTGCAACTCCTCTGCAGCGGCCTCCATCAGCAGTCCCACTTCCCAGTGGCCGGTGTGGTATCCAAGCGCAATCGCCCTGCCGTCTGCGGCGCGAATACCGCCGTGCGTAGAAAGCAGCAGAAACTCCTTACGCCCAAGTTCGCTCGGATTCCATCCCATGCCCGCGTTCTGTGACCAGCCGAACAGATCGCCGGATGGCCGCTCTCGCAGCATTGTCTCTGTCAGGGGCAGGAAGCCGCTTGGTCCGGCCACGCGCGTGGGCACGTCATAAAGACCTGCCTGATCGGAGTCAAAAAGTGGGCTTTTCATCTAATAAAATCCTTAAAGAGAGAACCCTTCCGGAGCGCCGGGCTGCGTCTTGCCAGCATTCCCAAGCTTTCAGCGAATTATAAAAGTTCTTACCCATCAATTTTCCCACCACCATTGAGCCAACGCGCATCTTCCATGTACATTAGACAGGTTCCGACCATCCGCTGAACCGACCAGCGTTTTTCGCAGCAAGCCAAGCCAACCAAGGCTATGGAGGGAATTGACAATGAAGCTATGCCGATTCGGAATCCCCACCCAGGAAAAGCCTGGAGTCGTGCTCCCTGGAGAGAAACGCATCGACGTGAGTGCGTTCGTTCCTGACTACGACGAAGCGTTCTTTGCTTCCGACGGCGTCCGCCGCTTGCGCGAGTGGCTCGCCGCCAACGAAAAGAACTGCCCCGTAGTCGATCCCTCGGTGCGCGTCGGCCCTTGTGTGGCCCGTCCCTCCAAGATTGTGTGCATCGGTCTTAACTACGCCAAGCACGCTGCGGAAAGCGGCGTCGCTCCTCCGAAGGAGCCAGTGATTTTTCTGAAAGCGACTTCCAGCATTGTGGGGCCCAACGATGACGTGGTAATTCCCCGCGGCTCGCAGAAAACCGACTGGGAAGTGGAGCTCGCCGCCGTGATCGGAAAGCGCGCCTCCTACGTAGATGAGGCCAATGCCCTCGACTACGTTGCGGGCTATTGCCTGCACAACGACTACAGCGAGCGCGCGTACCAACTGGAGCGCGGGGGACAGTGGGACAAGGGAAAGAGCTGCGATACCTTCGCTCCGCTCGGCCCCTTCCTTGTCACCAAAGACGAAATCCCCAATCCCCACAACCTGCACCTCTGGTTACAGGTGAATGGCGTAATGCGGCAGGATTCCTCCACCTCCGACCTGATTTTCAATCTGCCCACGCTCATCAGCTATGTCAGCCAGTTCATGACGCTGTTGCCGGGAGATGTTCTTTCCACCGGAACACCCTCGGGAGTGGGCATGGGATTGAAGCCACCCACCTTTCTCAAACCTGGAGACGTGGTGCAGCTCGGCATCGATGGACTCGGCGTAGCCAGGCAGCGGCTCGTTGCGTATGAAGCCGCAGCGGCAGCAGCGCGCTAAGATGGTGATATGGCGAGTTCAGGGGTGGGTCTTTGCCCACCCCTTTTCATTGCAGGCAAGCCGCATCTGACCTTTGTAGCGTGTGCTAGCCCGGAGTTCTGATCACGGTTGGTAGAGCGACGCTTCAGCGTCGGGTCAAGCGGCTCTCTCAAACCTCATGGCGTGCTCGTCAACGCGGGCCTGAAGGCCCGCTCTTACCTATTCCAGTGCCTTCTCCGCCTGCCGCAACAGTGCCTCTGGCCCTACTGGAGCTCCAGTAGCATTTTTCATCCACAGGTCGGGAGTCAGGTTTCCAAACTTCGCCATACGCTCAAATTCCTCGCCCAGGCGTCCTCCGGCACGATCCAGGTGCTCCTCGATCTGCATGGCAATCATGTGACCCAGCGAATAGTCCGGCAGGTATAGAAACGAATGGATCATGTGCGAGTACACGGCCAGCAATGGAACATCCCGCTGCCCGAAGACCGGCGCATAGTAGCGGTTCCAGGTGTCACGCGCGATCGCGAGCGTGGCCTGCTTGAGTTCTTCGGCGCTTGCTTTCGGGTGCGCATACATCCAGCTCCAGACTTCCATATCCACTATTCCCACTCCAGCAATTTCGTAAGTTCCCCAGAACTCATTCAGGTGGCGTAGCGCGGCATCCTGCTCGCTGGGAGCATGCAGTCCCAACAGTTCCAGGTCGCGATTCTGGAAGACGAATGCCAGCGCCTCCGTGAACGCCGTATTGGGAACTCCCTGGAGCAGCGTGTGGTCAATGTCATTCAGCGAGAACGTCTGCTCCACATTGTGCCCCATCTCATGCACCGCGATGTTGAAGCCTTTGTAGTTCATGCCGTCTTTTTCCACGCGCGTGCGCAGGTGTGCCTTGGCCCCGCGCATGGCCGCTCCCATGGCATGTCCTGAACCGCGTGCCGGGTCCACGGCAATGTTGCCCGCCAGGTACGCCGCCCTCTCTGGAGTGAATCCCAGTTTCACCAGCAGGTTGGGAATATCCTTTTCGTACGCCTCGGCTGTGGGATATTTCTTGCGTACAATCTCGTCCAGCTCCGCCTCCGTGTAGCGGCTGCGAGGACGGAATCCGCTGTACCAGACGTCGAACGGCTCCAGCTTGCGCCCCAGGCGCTTTTCAATCACCGCCGCAACTTTCGGAACCAGCGGCGAGGTCAATACCTGCTCCAACATAGCCCGGAAGCGCGCCTCGGGAATCTTGCGGTCCTCCTGGAAGCGCCGGGCAATGTGCGTTGGCGTCGCCGGTGAATAAGGGTCCAGCTGCCTTACGGCCTGGTAGCACCCCAGCAACACCTCATAGCGCGTGCTTCCCTCGGCCGCCGAGAGCGAGGCCTGCCGCTGCTCGCCTTCCCAGTGCCGCGGGGCATGGTCGGAGTCCTTCACAGCAGCCAGCCGCACTTCATTGGTAAATGGATTCCATTCCACCTGCGGGTTATCCACCACCGATCGCGGGATCGGTTGTGTAACAATCCGGTCCATCACACGCTGAATGACTC
>JBFXAV010000233.1:0-5248 GCA_050183935.1 Candidatus Korobacteraceae bacterium
CATTGCTGAAGGACGCTTACTTCGGAATGGCCATGAAGTCAGGACGACCGAGCGGGTCTCGTTGGATGAGCCTGCGCGAAAGTTGCTTTTTTCCATCGCGGTCGCTGGTCCCAGAGGGCGTCAGGCGCGGCACGACATTGAGTTTGAGCTGGACGAGAAGAAGGAATAACGCTCCGTTACGTCACGCGTAGTTGCGTCGGGCTCCGAATCACATTGTGTTCAAGAAAATTCTCATTGCGAATCGCGGGGAAATTGCGCTCCGCGTAATTTGTGCCTGCAAGGAACTGGGCATCCGCACGGTCGCTATCTACAGCGAGGCCGACCGTAACTCCCTGCACGTCCGCTTTGCGGATGAGGCGATCTGTATTGGCCCTCCGCGCCTGAGCGACAGCTACCTCAACATTCCGGCGGTAATCAGCGCGGCGGAGATCGCCAACGTTGACGGGGTCCACCCTGGATACGGTCTGTTGAGCGAGAACGCCAATTTTGCCGAAGTGTGCGAAACCTGCGGTATTAAGTTCATCGGGCCTCCTCCGGAAATTACGCGCATGATGGGCGAGAAGGAAAAGGCTCGGGCGGCGATGAAGAAGGCGGGAGTGCCCATTCTGCCCGGTTCCGACGGCGTAGTGCAGACCGAAGATGAAGCCCGGGAGTGGGCGCGCTCCATCGGCTACCCGGTCATTATCAAGGCTTCGGCGGGTGGTGGAGGCCGGGGCATGCGCGTGATTCGCGAGGATTCCGATTTAGCCAACCAGTTCCATGCCGCGCAGTCGGAGGCGGCGGCCGCCTTCGGCAACGGTGACGTTTACATGGAGAAGTTCATCGAACGTCCCCGTCACATTGAGTTTCAGATTCTCGCCGATGCGCACGGTAACGTGATGAGCCTGGGCGAGCGCGAATGTTCCATTCAGCGCCGTCACCAGAAGCTGCTGGAAGAGTCACCCTCGGTGGCCGTCACTCCGGAACTGCGGACGCAGATAGGCGCGCTGCTCTCGCGGACGCTGTCTTCCATCGGATACGTGAATGCGGGCACCATTGAGTTCCTGATGGATGAAGACGGCAAGCTCTACTTCATCGAGATGAACACCCGCATCCAGGTGGAGCACGCCGTCACCGAAATGGTGACCGACGTGGACCTGGTGAAGGCTCAGGTGCTGCTGGCATTGGGAGAAAAGCTGGATTCTGTGCTGAATGGACCTGTAGTCCACCGTGGCCATGCCATCGAGTGCCGCATCAATGCCGAGCATCCGGAGACGCTTACGCCCTCGGCGGGGAAGATTACCGTTTTCAATCCCCCGGGCGGTACCGGTGTGCGCGTGGATACTGCGGCCTACGAAAATTCGATCATTCCGCCCTACTATGACTCGCTGATCGCCAAGCTGATCGTGCGCGGCAAGGACCGCAACGAGGCCATCTCGCGCATGTCGCGCGCGCTGGAGATGTTTATCGTCGAGGGCATCCATACCAGCATCCCGTTGCATCGCAAGATTCTCGCCGATCCTGATTTCCGCGCCGGGCGCACCGATACCAAGTTCATGGAGCGCTTCATGCAGGAACGCAAGAAGCGTGAGAAGGTAGCGGTGTAAGGGACTTCGCCACGCGGATATACGGAGAGTCAGAATCTGGCGAAGTGATTGCACGACTTTGATATCCCACGTTCAACTCCCCCGCCTGTACGCCATTCTGGACACGTCTTTTTTCACTGCTGACGATGCACTGTTCCACTACGCGCGGGAACTCGCGCTGGCTGGTGTCCGATTGCTCCAGTATCGCAACAAGCACGGCAATTCGCGGCAGATGCTGAGTCATGCGCGTGAGCTGCGGCGCGTGGTGGACTCTGCTGCAGGTGTGGGACAAGCTACTTTGATTATGAACGACCGTGCGGACCTCTGCCTGGCGGCAGGATTCGATGGTGTCCATGTCGGCCAGGACGATCTCTCGCCTGAGGGAGCGCGCATGGCAATTGGCCCTGAGCGCTGGTTGGGTATTTCCACGCACAATCCCGAGCAGGTCCGCATCGCCGATCAGACGGATGCGACCTACATTGCAGTGGGTCCGGTATTCGCAACCCGAAGCAAGGCGAATCCCGATCCGATGATTGGGCTGGAGGGAGTGCGTGTTGCCCGGGCGCTGACGCGCAAACCGCTGGTGGCGATTGGCGGCATTACCCGTAAGAATTTCCGCGAAGTGCTTGAGGCGGGAGCGGATTCCGTCGCGATAATCTCCGACTTGCTTGAGGATCCCAAAAGTGCCGGGCACTTTGAAACTAGAACTTAGGGAAACTCTGGCTTGAGGGGTTACCACGAAGATGGCAACTGGTGAACCAGTTGCCAACGGTTGAACCGCCAAATCCCAACCACAGATCGCAAATCTGTTGTAGAGTGCCTTGCATAACCAACGAATTAAGGAACCATGTGAGCACCTCTCCAGAGGTAACTGTGCGCTCGTCCAGTGGGCCGAATGCCCGCGGCGACGATTCTGAACTGGTGAAGGGGCTAGACCTCACCAGTGCCACCACGCTGGTCATCGGCTCGATGATCGGCTCTGGCATCTTTATCGTTTCCGCTGATATTGCCCGACTGGTGAACTCTCCTGCATTGCTGATTCTTGCCTGGGTTATCACCGGAGTCATGACAGTGAGCGCGGCGCTCGCCTATGGCGAACTGGCAGCGATGATGCCCCGCGCTGGAGGGCAGTATGTGTACCTGCGCGAATCGCTGGGGCCCCTGTGGGGTTTTTTGTATGGCTGGACGCTCTTTCTGGTAATCCAGACGGGAACCATTGCCGCCGTGGCCGTGGCCTTCGGCAAGTTTTTGGGGGTGCTGGTTCCTGCAATCGCGCCGGATAACTGGATTCTTCACATTGGGCACGTTCCTGCGATTGCAGTAGGTCCCATGGTCCTCGGCAACATGGAAGTGGGCCTCAACACGCAGAACCTGGTAGCCATTTTGGTGGTAGTTCTGCTCTCCGTACTCAATGTCTTTGGCATTCGCACCGGGGCGATGGTGCAGAACATCTTCACTGCGGCAAAAACCTTTGCCTTGTTCGGGCTGATTTTGCTGGGAGTGTTTCTCGGACGGAATGCCGAGGCCGTGGCCGCGAACTTCGGAGCCTTTTGGCGCAACGCGGGACTGGGCGTGGAACACGCCGTGCAGGTCGGAGTGGGCGGTCCCATCGCAATGGTCGGAGCCTTCACGATTCTGGCGGTTGCCCAGGTGGGCTCCCTGTTTTCCGCGGATGCCTGGAACAACGTGACCTTCACTGCCGGGGAGGTGAAGAATCCGCAACGCAATCTGCCACTCTCGCTGGCGCTGGGAACGGGTACCGTCATCCTCCTTTATATAGCAGCAAATTTTGTGTACCTGAGCGTATTGCCGCTTTGGGGTGATCCCCAGGGCGCCACGGTGATGGCGCGCGGCATCCAGTACGCCTCGCAAGACAGGGTTGCAACCGCGGTGCTGGAGGGAATGCTGGGATCAAGCGGCGCGGCGTTGATGGCTATTGCCATCATGATCTCAACCTTCGGATGCAATAACGGCCTGATTCTGGCGGGCGCGCGTGTCTACTATGCTATGGCAAAGGACGGCCTGTTCTTTCCCAGCGCAGCGCGGCTTCATCCCAAGTACCGAACTCCGGCGGCGGCGCTCATGGTGCAGATGGTGTGGACGTGCATACTTGCCCTCTCCGGAAGCTATGGGCAATTGCTGGACTACATCGTCTTCGCAGTCCTGCTGTTCTACGTGCTGACCATCATGGGATTGTTCGTGCTGAGGCGCACTCGTCCAGACGCTCCGCGTCCCTACCGCGCCGTTGGATATCCTGTGCTTCCGGCCCTATACATCGCCATGGCATTGTTCATTGACGTGGTGCTGCTGCGCTACAAGCCGCAATATACTTGGCCGGGCCTGATCATTGTTCTGCTGGGCATTCCGGTATATTTCCTTTGGTCCCGGCGGCAGCCAGACAGGATCGCAAGTTGACGGAACCCGCGTCGCAACTTACTTTGTTTGGGAATTGTTTCCATACTATCCATAGCAGCCGCCGGTGGCGCGTGTCCGTCGCGAACGGCGCAGGTAGGGTTGGAGCCTTCGCTGCATGCTTCCCCGTTGAACAGGATTGGTGAGCTTTCTTGCCAGGCTGGCATGGTTAGGTTGGAGATTGCGGTGGAGGTCTCGCTTTCGTGAATCAGTTGACCCTGAAAAAACCTTTAGGAATGCTGCTGGAGGAGCTGAAGAGCGATAACCGGCTCCGGCGCATCCTCGGCCCCGTGCAGCTTTCGGCGCTGGGCGTGGGAGCCATCATCGGTACCGGCATTTTCGTGTTGGTGGGAGTTGCCGCCCACGACCGCACCGGGCCAGCGCTGGTGCTCTCCTTCGTAGCGGCCGGCCTCACGTGCGTGTTCGCGGCCCTCTGCTATGCGGAGTTTGCCTCAATGGTGCCGGTGGCTGGCTCGGCCTACACCTATGCCTATGCCACGCTGGGTGAGTTGCTCGCCTGGATTATCGGCTGGGATCTCATCCTGGAGTATGCCGTTGCTTCCTCCACGGTGGCGCATGGCTGGTCGCACTACTTTCAGGATTTCCTGGCATTTTTCGGATACCGCCTTCCACACGCCTTCACCAATGCTCCCTTTGACTATGACCCCACCACCGGACATCTGGTGGGTACCGGAACCTGGTTTGACTTGCCTGCCATCGTGATCACCGCGTTAGTCACCATCATTCTGGTGAAGGGAATCAAGGAGAGCGCCACCTTCAATGCGGGCATTGTGATTGTGAAGGTCGCAATCGTACTGTTCGTGATCGTGGTGGGTGCAAGGTATATCAACCCGGAGAACTGGACTCCCTTTGCTCCCTTTGGCCTTACGGGTGTGAGCTTCTTCGGCAAGACGCTGCTGGGGCAGACAGGACCGGGCGGCGAGCCGGTGGGAATGCTGGCGGGCGCGGCCATCGTGTTCTTTGCCTACATCGGGTTCGATTCCATCTCTACTCACTCCGAGGAGGCGCGCAATCCCTCGCGCGACGTTCCCATCGGCATCATTGTCTCCCTGGTGCTGTGTACGCTTCTTTACATCGCCGTCGCCGCCGTTCTGACCGGCATGGTGCGTTATGACCAGATCAATATCGACGCGCCAATCTCGGATGCCTTTCGCCAGGCGGGGCTTCCCTGGGCACAATTGCTGATCTCTATTGGCGCGGTCTCCGGTATTACCTCCGTGCTGCTGGTCATGATGCTCAGCCAGCCGCGT
>JBFXAV010000234.1:0-5243 GCA_050183935.1 Candidatus Korobacteraceae bacterium
CAAACCGAGACAGCCCTGTTGCATCCAAATTCCTTCGACGGAGATTTCTTATGCACGCGTGGCTTGCCGGAGATGAAGCTGCGAAAACCACCCTTATTCGCTCTTTTGGAGCCGCTGGCGTCGCACATCCTTTATCCAGCCCAAGTGAGGCACTTCGCACGCTGCTAACCGCGCCTGTGAGCGTTGCAGTGCTCCCCTCCGGATCGGAGGCGTCCCTGCTGGTAGCCACGATCCGCAGGACTGGCGCAGCGTCGTCCCCGGCTATGCGCTCCGTTGCTGCGGACAAGGCCAGCGAACCGCGTATGGTCGCTACAGGATTTCTGGGGTTGGTAGACGAATTAGTTTGGGAAGATGAAGAGAAGCCCGAGCCAAAAAGCTGGTGGAGAAAACTGGCTGGCTGAAATGCCGCATTGCCGCCGACTGCGCAGAGCAACCCCGTACTTTAGAAAACGAACGCTAAACCGCCACGCACCGAGCGCGCCGACTGCACCAGGAACACAGTGCGGCCATCGGGCCCGACCACAGGGATGTACCCCTGCGCCAGAAGGTTGCGAAGGTCTACGAGTGCTTCAAAGCGTCCCGGCAAAAGCCCCGTTTGCGGCAAAGGCTGGCGAACGAAAAGGTTGAAGAAGGGATCGCTGCGTCCGGGAGCATTGTTGAACATATCGACCATTCCCAGCGCCTGCCCCCCGGTCCAGCGGTAGGAAGCAATCCAACGGGTACCCGCGTGCGGAGCCTCGCCGCTCAAGCTGCCGCTTACCGAATGCCTCCGGACCTCCCGGAAGGAGAGCCCATTCCACTCGCGCGAGGTATTGCCGAGATCGAGCACTCCGCCGTAGGAGTAGGTGACGTTAGCATTCACGCCCTGGGCAACCTCACGCTCGGCCACGATGCGGAAGCCCCGCGAATCCAGGTTGCCGGCGTTGTAGCTGAATGTTCCAGAATAGATGTCCGGCAGAATGCCCGGGAAAGCCATGAAGTGGGCACTAGCGCCGGTAAGGGCGGCATCATGAACGTGATCCTGGTAGGCAGCAACCTGGAAACGGTTGGCTCCCCAGCGCCGCGAGAGAGAAATTTCATGGTGGCGAGCACGCTGGAGCGCAACTCCACGGCCCTTAAGGGAGATTCTTGGCTCAGATTCGCTCAAATCCGTGGGTGCCGAATCATATCCCTTGGCTGCACGGGTATTCGGAACCGAAGTGACATATTGATACTGGAGTACGGTATTGGGCGAAAGATGGATGTCCAGTGATCCAAACGGCCGCCAGGCGCTGATCCGGCGGGCAAATTGCACGCTTTGCAGTTCGCTGCCCAGCTTAAGGGAAACCGAGTCACCGAGCCGCAGCGTGTCGGAAAAAGTCAGCTCCATAGCCTCCAGGGCCGCACTAGGAAGCACCGTGGCAGGTGTGGCAAAGCGGTGCACGGTAAGCGCCAACTCCGGCGAGGAACCGTTCGCCATCTGGTGGGTATAGGAAGCACGCAGAACCCCCTGCAAGCCGCTGGTATTCCCCAAGTCCCCTCCGACAGCAAAGGTTCCGGAAGAAAACAGGGATCGCTCCACGTTGAAACGCGTGGTCATGTCTCCAGCGCTTCCAAAGCCGTCTGCCTCCGAGCCAGCCATGAATGCGACCTTGGCCTTCAGGGAGCGGTTGGGGCCTTCATTTTCGGCGGATTCCCATCCCTCGGAAGCCGATTCGACCACCACCGGCCCGTCATCAAGTACGCGAAAAATCGGGCGATTTGCCGCCGAGCGCAGGGTCCAGTTCCAGTCATCTTCCTCGGCGGCCTCGCGCAAGGAGGGGAGCATGTCCAAGGCTTCGAACAAAGTGTTCAGGGTGACATTCACGACCAGGCTGGCGCCAGCCTTTAAACTCAGATCCTCGCGGAGGGTAGGAAGGTAACTGGGAGCGCTGACCTTGACCTGATACTTCCCTGCGGGAAGCTCGCTAGTCTGGTAGAAACCCTGCGCATCCGTGACCAGCGTGACGGCGGTGCGGGCGGCGGAAAAAATCTCGACCACGGCGCCCATCTGCGGGCTTCCTGTGCTATTGCGCACAAGCCCAGAGATGTTACCCGAGCTGGCATTGGCCAGCACAGGGAACACCAATGCTGAACAAACAAGCAATCCGATGAGCTTTCGGCCCATGCGCTTTTCCCCCAAGCCTGACCGCCTTTCGGCGTCTGGCGCGGCCAGCTCCGCAGCGCGGTTCAGTCTCACCCTTTATTCGATGGCGAACTGCGCTGTCGGGGCGATGTTCTGCTTGGACACGTTATCGGCGATGCGAATGGTCATCCGATACATGCCCGGCTCCATGCCGCTGGAAGGCAGACTCTTTTCCAGCGTGACCTGGTTTCCCACGTTCCCCAACTCTTTGGTGGTCTCGACCTTGTGAATCACTTTCTTATTGGTTGCCAGGTTAACAACTTCATACTCGATGGTGGCGTCAGAGCGGCTGTTTTCCTCGCTTACTCCGAGGTTATAGACCTGCATCCAGAAGTTCACGCGCTGACCGCGCTTGAACGAAGCAGGCTTGCCGTCAGCTCCGTCCACCCGGGGACGTACCTTGGTGTCACCGAGCACGAAGTTCCCGCCCCCAACCTGCTTGGACGGTACCTTCTCCATCAAGTCCGCCAGGATCAAGGTTGAGGACGCCAGCTGCTCTTCGCTGTATTCGGGAACGTTTAGGCCCTTGGCCCAGGTTCCCATGCGATCACCGTTTACGTCCTTCAGAACCAGGTCGACGCGGTAGCGTCCAGCACGAAGCGGAAGCGCCTTCCAATAAATCGAGGCGTTGTTGAGCACCTTGGGCAGCAGGGCCTCCGGCTGATCGACGGCGACCACATCTTCAAAGGTCTGAACCACTCGCCCGGTCAGCGTGGTAATACGCCCAAAAATATTGATAGCGGCGCGCTGAATGCCATCTTTGTTCACGAAAGTTACATCGCGATTTTTGACTGAAAGGGTGATGGGGACCAACACAGTATCGGAGGTGACGCGCACAAAGTCCGCACGCACCTCAAAGGGCAGCAGGTTGATGCTGATCTTGTGGCTGACGACTTCTTCGAGGTCTTTGAACTTGACTTCTGGTGGACGCTGCAACTTGGCGAAGAGTTGCAGACGATCGAATTGCTGGCTTTGCAGCGAAGTCGCGTTGAACGGGCCACGTCCGATGGTTTCCAGCCCCTGGGTAAAGCGGTCGGAGCGGTCCGACATTCCCATCTGCTCGTACAAGGTCATGCCCGCGCCAGGCACCTGCATCAAGGCGTCTTTTTTGCCACGATCAATCGTCATCTCGTAGGCATTGCAACTGCACTGGTCCACAAACTCGATGAGAATTTCCTGACCGATCCCTTCCAGATAGCGGTAACGCCAAATCTCAAAAGGATAAGTAACCGTCTCGCCTCCGCCTTCCTCAATGGGACGAATATAAATACCGCCCGTGGGGTGAGACTCAATTTCATCCGGTTTCCCGTACATCACGTAGATGCGGCCGCGGTCCGTTCTCCAGCCCGCCATGCCGGAAGCAAAGCGCTCGTTGGCATAGGCAATGCGGCGGTAGTGCTCATCCTTGGTTTCGTTCTCGAGAGTGTCGGGAGTGGGATCGCGCCGAAGCCAGAACTGCTCGATAAAACTGTCGCGCTCCTCGTCATTGGAGAGCTGGTTGAACGCCGCCCGTTCCTCATCGGTGATGATCCAGCGGACATCTTCATCGAGCCACTTTTTATAGACCCTGCCCAACTCCTGCTTCAGCGCCTTTTGTTGCTTCTTGATCTGTTCCTCGGTAAGCGGACGCTTCAGAGGATCGACTTCTTCCTGCGGCTGCTTTCCTGCAGCCTTGGAGTCCTTTTTGGACTGGGCTGCCAGAGCACCGCTGGAAACAATCGCCCCGGCCAGAAACAAGCTCAACCATCGGCTACGGAGTGCGTTAACAGAGATCACAGGCGGGACTCCTCAGGACAAGGTTTACCGTCTCTAATTGTAAGTTTTTCCTGCCTGGCAATCAAGACAATGGGGTACTTTGAGGTAAATTTCCGGTACTAGCCCGGTGCTTCTCCGGTTAGGGGTGGGAGCATTCCTGAGCGCTCCAGCGAAACGGCCAGCCAATTGTCACGGAATTGTCACACAAAACGGCTGGTTGCCGCAGAACCTATTTCCTCCGTGACCCCGCTAATCTCAATGTTCGCGTGTACCTGGGGGCTTCCGCCTGCGCTGCTCCTTTCCACTCGTCAGTTCGTCTAATCGATGTGGGTGTGAAGGTTGACCTCTGCAGGCGGAGCGCCACAGGCAATTTTCATGGCGTGAGGCGGTACAATCAGAAGCGGGCCTTTCCATACTTCTACTTATCGGGCAAAGTTCGGTACCGGGAACTCCGGCAGCTCGGGCTGCGTATCAGCTTGGGAGGTCTTGCCACGGATCCACCGGCAAATACCGGCACAAAGGATTTTGCTCGCAGGCCGAAGTTTTGCTGGAAACGACGGACACAGACAGAGCGTAACGAGGAACTGTGAGCAAGCGAACCAAGGTTTTCATCGCGGCGGTAGGACTGCTGGTGGTGCTGGCTGGAGTGGGCATCACCGTCCGGCGCATGAATCGCGATATTGCCACCGTGCAAACGGCACGGGCAAAGCGGCAGGATCTGCAGGCCGTTGTAAGCGCCTCCGGCGAAATCAAGCCGGATGTATTTGTAAACATCGGGGCCAATGCCTTCGGCAAGATTGTGAAGCTGTATGTCAACGAAGGCGAACGGGTGAAGAAAGGGCAGATGCTGGCGCAGATTGAGAATGTACAATCCACCGCCGACGTGGCCGCGACCCGAGCCCAACTCGAGGCTTCGCGCACCGATTCGCAGGCCGCCGCCGCCGCCCTGAAAACTGCCCAGGCAAGCCTGGATCGCTCCCGTGCAGAGTCAGAGCGCGCCCGCCTGGACCACCAGCGCGCGGAAAGGCTCTTTGGCGAAAAGCTGATTCCCAAGGCGGAATTTGACACCGCGGTTGCGGCATGGGATTCCGCCAGAGCAGCTGAAGAGCAGGCGCAGGCCCAGGTGGCCCAAGCCAGAGCGCAGCTATTGAGCGCGGACGCCCGTATCGCCCAGTTTCAAGCTACGCTCACTCGTGCCAGCGACGTGCTCAGCAAAACCATCTACACGGCCCCTTATGATGGCGTGATCACCAACCTGCCGGTACGCGAGGGGGAAACAGTAGTGATCGGCATCCAGAATTCTCCTGGCTCCACGTTGATGACG
>JBFXAV010000235.1:0-5232 GCA_050183935.1 Candidatus Korobacteraceae bacterium
GGGATATCAGCCCATCATTCTTCCCGGCGAGTCCATCTCCAAGTACCGGCGTCTCGCGGAATCCGCGCCTGCTCCGGGCGAGACTTCACAGCCAACGGCTTCACAACCAGCCTCATTCAATCCCGAAGTGGCCAATGCCGAGCCGGTGAACACCGAGACGGCTGGCTTCTCCGCAGGCCGCTCGCATCAGGCAGTTCCGTTTGCCACCCCTGAGCAGGCTTTGCCCGAGCCTAAGGCGAGCACTCTCGCTTCTCGCGAGGAGACGCCATTGGCCTACGAGTTTGGCGAGCCACCTGCCCCTGCTTCCTCTTTCGGCGGCACATTGCAGGAAGAAGAAGAACAAGAGGAAGAAGGTGTAGGAACTGGCGACGAAGAAGAATCCCTGCCTGGATGGGATCCGCGCGCTGCCTATGAAGCTCCAGCAGCCGAACCGCCGAGCGTGGAAGCATTTGGCCATCAGTTCGAAGGTGAGTTCCGCAACGAATCCGCAACCACCGAAACTACGGAAACGATTCAGACCGAATCCTGGCGGGAACACGCAGAGGAAAGCGCACGTCGCACCGGCCAGATTCCTCCGCAGGTGGAAGAACCCAGTCCACGTCCTTCGCACTTCCGGCAGGAAGAAGACACGGCACTGACAGGCCCGGCGGTTTCCCCCGAGAGCCCGATGCTGGCTGCCCCCTTTGAACATGCCGTGGAAGAGGAAGAGATTGACGAGGATGAGGACGACGAGCGCGTCGACCTCTCGGCCATGTCCGAGCACTTCGATGATCTGGAATTTGAAGAACTAGAAGAAGAGACCTTCGAGGCCGGACAGCATGGCAACGGAGCTGAACTTGGCGAAACTTTGACAGAGGCCGTCGAGGATGCTGACATCGATCGCGAGGTTCTGGAAGGCTCTTTCGAGGAAGAAGACGACCAGCCCGAGGCATGGGACGAGCAAGCCGGACAGCGCGCTGAGTTGCGCGAGCGTCCTGCGACCGCGCCCTTCCAGCAGCGCACCGAGCGCAGTGATCGCCCCGAGCGCGGCGGGTTTGACCGACGTTCGCGCGGACGCCGTGGCCCTGGTGGACCGCAGCAGCGTCGCGGCATGCGTTCCCGCGCGGTGCAGCGTCCTCAGGTGATGATTTCTGATGTCCTGAAGGAAGGCCAGGAAATCCTAGTGCAGATCGCCAAGGAGCCCATTGGGAAAAAGGGCGCGCGCATCACCAGCCACATTGCGCTGCCGGGCCGCTTCCTGGTGTATATGCCGACGGTCAACCACATCGGCGTGTCCCGCAAAATCGCATCGGACGAAGAGCGGCAGCGGCTGAAGCGCATTGTTGTTGGCGAGCGGGAAAATGGCCATGGCGGCTTCATTGTCCGCACCGCCGCCGAGAACGTGCGCGAAGACGAGTTGCTAGCCGACATCCGCTTTCTCAAACACCTGTGGGACGAAATCAAGCAGCGGGCGGAAAGCTCGCGTCCTCCCGCGCTCATCTACCACGACCTGAACCTGGTGGAGCGCACGCTGCGCGACCTGGTGACGGAAGAGTTCTCGCACATCTGGGTGGATACAGAACAGGAATACGAGCGAGTACTGCGCTTCGTAAACCGCTTCCAACCCAGCCTGGTGCGTCGTGTGCGCCTCTACACCAAGGAGACGCCGCTGTACGAGCAGTTCGGCATTCAGGAAGAGATCAACAAGGCGCTGAAGTCGAAAGTGTGGCTGAAATCGGGCGGCTATATCGTCATCAATCAGACGGAGGCGCTGGTCGCCATCGACGTCAACACCGGCAAATACGTCGGCAAGACGCAGCGGTTGGAAGACACCATCGTCAAGACCAACATCGACGCCATCAAGGAGATTGTGCGCCAGGTGCGCCTGCGCGACCTCGGCGGCATCATTGTGGTGGACTTTATCGACATGGATGAGCGCAAGAACCGCCAGAAGGTGATGCAGGCTCTGGAGGAGGCGCTCACGCACGACCGCGCCCCATCGAAGGTGCTCCAGTTTAACGATTTCGGACTGGTGGCCATTACCCGTAAGCGCGTCAAGCACTCACTGGAGCGCGTGCTCGGCAATCCCTGCCCGTATTGCACAGGCACGGGACTGGTGAAGTCGGTGAACACTGTCTGCAACGAGATTTACACCGAACTGAAGAAGCTACGGCGGCAGTTTGAGAAAGACCGCGACATTTTGTTGCGCGTCAATCCCGAGGTTGCCAAGGCCCTGAAGGCCAGCAATGCGCGGTGGCTGAATGAAATGGAAGAACTCGCCGGTCGCCCGATTATCGTGAAGCCCGATCCATTGCTGCACCAGGAGCAGTTTGATATGTAGGTTGTTTGTTCTGTGTAGGGACGGCTTTCCAAACCGTCCCCATGTGCGGCCCGCAAGGGCCGCATTTTTGTTAGCCACCTACAACAAGCGCGGCAGCGCTTAACTGTCCGGCAACGGGTATCGAGGGGGACATTGGCCGGGTTCACGCGCTGCCCCGACCTCCGTCACCTGTTCAATTCCGCAGGACAGGCTAAGGTGGCAGCATGGGCACGGAGTCCACGGTTTTCCAGTCGCTGTATCCTTCCGACCAGCACTTCCCGTCGCGACGCAACGCACGTGCTTCGGTGGAACTGGACGTGAAGCTGCACCTGACGCGCCGCGTCTTTATTCCGGCGCAAATGGTGGACGTGAGCGCCACCGGTTTTCGCGTGCGCCATCAGAGTGCGGGAATTGCTCTGGGAATGATTGTCCACGCCTGGGGATATGTGAGCGCCCGCGTGGTGTGGACGCGCACCTCTGAAGGGATCACCGAAAGCGGGTTTGAACTGGTTAGCTAAGATTTTCCTGGTTTGCCATAGCCATCGCACAACCAAGCTCTACAAATCCTGCCCGCACCCGCCGCTTCTCCCAATGCCGTCACCATGCCTTCAGCGCACGCCTTTTATCTGGCGCAACGATGCATCCGGCCCTTGGAACTGCGATAGTGCTCCCGGACTGTGCGCTCCCTTGCGCAATGCGGAGTCGATCATTAGGAACTCCGTGATGTTGTCCGTGGTCAGAATTCCCACCAGGTATCCATTACGAACCACTGGTACGGTGTGGCACGAGCATTCCTGAAGCCTGCGGAAAACAACCTCCAGCATTTCACCCGGGTCAGCGGTTTCAAAATTACGCTGCATCACGTTGCCCACGAGTCCCGCCGGGCCGATGGTGGAGAGCCCTTTGATCAGGTCATCGCGGGTGAGGATGCCTACAACCACGCCATCGCTGACCACTGGAAAGTCCTGCTGCGAACCGGCAAGGATGTGCTCCGTAGCGCGCGAAAGGCTATCCATGGGCGTGAGCGTGCGGAAAACCGTAAGCATGGCTCTGGTAACTGGAATACCGCCCAGCGCCGACTTCATTTGCACCATCGCGGCTTCGCCCGCGGCGCCAATCCATACGAACAGCGCAATGAAGATCAGAAAAGGATTCCAAAGCAGCCCGACAAAACCGAAAAGCAAGGCCATCCCTTGCCCGACGTTGGCGGCAATCTGTGTAGCGCGAACGTAGTCCATGCGCATCGCCAGCAGCGCGCGCAGCACGCGTCCGCCATCCATGGGAAACGCGGGCAAGATATTAAACGCCACCAATCCCAAGTTGATCAGCATGAGCCGTTCGAAAAACGAGCCCTCGGTGACGCCCAGCGTTCCCACCGGCTCCATTGCGTTGCTGATGATCAGCCCTGCGAAAATACAGGCAGCAATCACAACGTTGACCGCCGGACCGGCGATGGCAACGAGCAGCTCCTGCCGTGGATCTTCGGGCATGCGTTCCAGTCGGGCAACGCCTCCGATGGGAAGCAAGGTAATGTCGCGGGTACGGATGCCGAAGCGGCGGGCGGTAAGCGCGTGTCCGTACTCGTGCAGCACTACGCACAGGAACAGCGCAAGAATAAACCCAACCCCAGCGAGCGTGCGGGCAATGCTGCGCTCTGCTGTCCAGTGGGAGAGCGCAATCCAGCCCAGAAGCAGAACGAATGTGGCATGAACGAAAACGTCAATGCCGGCGAAACGACCAAGTTTCCATGACCATTTCATTGGAGGGAGACTCCAGGCAACGCTGTCCTCAGGATATCAGCGGAGCAAATTTGACGTTTTGCCCACCATCGACAGTCGCGCATATGCGGAGGCAACAGTGAACTGAGTTCAAACAGGAACTTGCACCGGATCGGTCAATACCCCTGCATGTTGTAGCGAGTGTGCAATTCCCCACAATGGGCGGTATCAGGTTACTACCGGACATGGCCTAAAACCGCCTGCAAAAGACCGATGATATCCGGCAAAAACCAAAGTTAATCTTGACGCTAGTTGTCTTTGGCTTGATAACACCACCAGCGCCCAAGTCACTCCCCCCGAGAACGGCAGAGAGATTCTTCTCTGCGGCGCCCGTGCCAAGCGTGCTGGAATTCGCATGGCGCTGTCGAACTGAAGTTGAGCGAAGCCTGATCGCAAAAGGGCATTCGCGGTGTCTGCTGTCTCCAACGAATTTGCAGTGACGGTTGCGGTCGAGCCGCAGGAGATGAGCATAGGCGCTAACCGGCAGCGATGCATTGCAGGCTGTACGAGGACCAAGAATGGACAACACAGTGACCCAGGCGAAACAGTCAATTTCCGGAAAGGCAATCGCATCTATGGCTGAGTCGCGGGAAGTGATGAACATTCGCCAGGCCTCACAATACCTCGGCGTGAGCCCGGACACTTTGTACAAGTACGTGTACGAAGAAAAAATTCCGGCCTTCAAGCTGGGGAACCGATGGAAGTTCAAGAAGTCGAAATTAGACGAGTGGATGGAAGAGAAGAGCACCACGCGGGAGACCCGGGAAAAGAAGAAGCCCAGAGCCGCGCGTGCGGCAGGCCAATAGAGGCGAACCTATGTTTGGATTCGGCGGAGCAAAAACGGTAGTCGGGCTGGACATCGGCTCCAGCTGCATTAAGGCCGTGGAACTCAAGCGGCAGCGCGGCAGCATTGAAGTCGCCCACATGGGACTGGAGCCGCTGGCTAGTGATGTGGTGGTGGATTCCATGATCATGGATTCGCCCAGTGTTTCGGGGGCCATCTCGAAAATATTCAGCGAAAGCGGCATCAAAACCAAATCGGTGGCCACATCCGTAAGCGGTCACTCCGTGATCGTGAAGCGGATCAGCGTGCCCACGATGTCGCAGGAGCAACTTGCCGAAAGCATCCGGTCTGAGGCGGCGCAGCACATCCCG
>JBFXAV010000236.1:0-5227 GCA_050183935.1 Candidatus Korobacteraceae bacterium
AGTACCAGGAAGCCGCGCAACGGCACGACTTCCTCGAAACCCAGCGCAAGGACCTGCTGGACTCCATCGCCAATACGCAGAATGCTATCCGCGAAATCGAAACTGTCTCGCGGCAGAAATTCCAGGTGGCGTTCGAGCGCATCAACGAGAACTTCCAGCTTACCTTCAAGAAGCTGTTCGGCGGCGGGCAGGCATTCATGCGCCTGACCGACGAAGAGAACCAGTCCGAGAGCGGCATTGACGTAGTCGCCTCTCCGCCGGGAAAAAAGCTTCAGAACGTTCTGCTGCTCTCCGGTGGCGAAAAGGCGCTTACGGCGCTGTCTCTGCTGGTGGGCATCTTCCAGTACCAGCCCAGCCCCTTCTGCATCCTCGACGAGGTCGATGCCCCGCTTGATGAAGCCAATATCGGCCGTTTCACGCAGCTGGTGCGGGAGATGAGCGTGCAGACGCAGTTCGTGATCATCACGCACAGCAAGAAGACCATGAGCATTTCTCCCGTGCTCTACGGCGTGACTATGCAGGAGCCCGGCGTCTCCAAAATAGTTTCGGTGCGCTTTGGCAGCGAAGCTATGCAGGCCGCCTCGGCATAATGGGCTGCCGTTTCAAACCTGCGTAGACGCAGTTCAAAGGCGCTCCTTTCTCGGCGCAATAGCAGGACTTGCGCGGGCTCTCGCCAGTGTGAACGGGTTTGCGGCAAGCCGACGGGGCGGTTTGCATGAATATCGCGTCACGATGTGTATACTTTGTGGCCACTGTTTACGCGTGTTTCGCACGCTGCCCCCTTCTGTCAAGATGTTTTCATTCAATCGGAAAAATTCATCTTGCCGCAAGCGTTGACAAATTCTTTCGAGCGGCTAGAATACGCGACGGCTTCTTCCTTTGGTTCTGCCGTGGCTCATTCAGCGCAACAAGACGTTCTGCTGCAAACCGATTTTCCCGATCTTGAGCTCTATGCCAGCGGGAAGGTTCGCGATCTTTATCGCGTGGACAACGAGCACCTGCTGTTCGTAGCCACGGACCGCATCTCTGCATTCGATTATGTGCTGGCCACGGGAATTCCTCTCAAGGGCCACGTACTCACGCAGCTTTCGCTGTTTTGGTTTGAGTTCTTCCAGAGCGAAATCTCCAGCCACCTTGTCACCTCCCGTGTCGAAGACTATCCTGCGATCCTCCGGCCATATGCCGAGATCCTTCGTGGGCGCTCCATGCTGGTGACGCGCGCGGACATGGTTCCAGTGGAGTGTGTGGTGCGCGGCTATCTTGCGGGCTCAGCATGGAAGGAGTACCGGGCTACCGGCTCGGTGAGCGGTGTTGAATTGCCCAAAGGGCTGCGCGAGTCCGAGAAGCTGCCCGAACCAATTTTCACGCCGGCAACCAAGTCCACCGACGGACACGACGAAAACATTTCGTTTGCGGCCATGAAGCGCATTGTGGGGCCTGCCAGCGAGGAGCTGCGCGAGAGGAGCCTGCGGCTTTACAGCAAGGCGGCCGCCTATGCCGCAGGACGCGGCATCCTGATCGCCGACACCAAGTTTGAGTTCGGGCATACTGGCGCAGGGCTGGTTCTGGCCGACGAGGCGCTTACGCCCGACTCTTCTCGTTTCTGGCCCGCGGATAGCTACGAACCGGGGCGCAGCCAGGATTCGTTCGACAAGCAGTACGTGCGCGACTACCTGGAATCCATCCGCTGGAACAAACAGCCGCCGGCCCCGGCGTTGCCCGCCGAGGTAGCGGCTCGTACCAGCGAGAAGTACATTGAGGCATACCTCCGCCTGAGCGGGCGGGAATTAGAAGTCTAGGGCAGTTGGAAGACACTGGGCCGGAGGGCAGTTGAGCGCAGCGGATTGGGGCATAGTGGCCATCGTGCTGTTTTCCATGCTGATGGCCGCAGCCCAGGGATTTTTTTACGAAGTGGTGACCCTGGCGGGGATGTTTGTCGGCTTTCTGATCGCCGCCTGGGGATATGGAAGAGCAGCAGTTTGGTTCCTGCCGTATGTGAGTTCTCCACAAGTGGCAGACATCGCGGGATACTTGGCGCTCTTCATAGGAATAACGCTTTTAGCAGGCGCCGTGGGGCGCATTGTTCGCTGGGCTGTGAAGGGTGTTGGCCTTCGGTGGTTTGACCGTTTGCTGGGGGCGGCATTCGGCTTGGTGCGAGGACTGCTGGCGGTCACCGTGGTCGCGTTGGGAGTGGCGGCATTCGCTCCTGGCTCCCGGGTGCTGGCGGAGTCGCGGTTGGCCCCTTATCTGCTCGTTTTGGGCCGCGGAGCATCGTGGCTGACGCCGTCGCAGGTTCGGGAGCAGTTTCGCGGCGGAGTTGAGAAGTTGCACAAGTTTCACCGGGAGAAGGGCGAGGGCGTCCGCCAGCATGGCGGAGTGCTTTAGCGTCCGCTGCCGGACACAGTATTCGAGGAACCTGATACCGAGTGAGCTGGCAAGGCTTGCAGGAGAGATCTGTGAAAGACCAATTGGAAGCACTCGTGGCGCAAATGCACAAGAGCGGGATTCTGTATTCGGAAGCCGTCCGTGAGTTCAAGCGGCGCTTCATCCTGAGCGTTCTTCAGGCGAACAAGGGAAATCAATGCAAGGCCGCGCGCGAGCTGGGGATGCACCGCAATACGCTGAGCCGGACCATTTCTGAACTGGAGCTGGATGTGCGCGCCCTGCGCGACATCAGCCGTCGTCCGCCCCGCAGCGCACGGCCAATGCCTCTGGAGAAGGCCATGGAAAAAAAGGCCGCTCGCTAGCGCCATTCTTGCGCCAGGAACCGGGCACTCGGCTTCTGTGCACGGCAAAAGGAAGAAATCAACGAAAACAAAAAGGCAGCTGGTTTGCACCGGCTGCCTTTTTGCCTTGAGTCGTTCCTCAAACTATTGGGACTTGATGAACAAGCCACCCTTCATAGTGATCATGAAGGGATCGGGAGTGTAGCTTTCCACCTCGGCCATGATCTGCACATCGCTGCCCGGCTTGGGAGTTTGAGCGGCGGTGAGCGGGGCGGCCATCGTGACGGTTACATCGGCCTTGTTGGCCTGGATGGAGTCAGCGGTTGCCGCCAACATCAGAGTGGTGCGATTGGCTTCAATTACGCGCGCGGCAAACGGAACCTTGGTTCCCATGATCTGTTGCCACACGTTGTCTTTTACGTCCTGGGGCGCCATGGTCAGCACCATGGTCCACTCGGCGAGGTCCATCTGCTTGGGATCTTTCGACTTCGCCAGTGCGGCCGCCTGCTCCTCCGGCGTGGGCGCGGGAGCCACGGCCCAACCATCGGGAGGATTCGGCGTTTGTGCAGCCTGCTGCTGCAACTCCGCCCAGCCCTCATCCGAGCCGTGGTACTTGATGTAGCGGAAGCGTCCATAGTCGGTAATCTGCTTGTTGCCCTTGCTCAGCGCAATGGCGCGGGCAACGTGCCAGAGCCCCTGCGGATTCATGGGTACTGCTTCCAGGTACGAGAGCGCCAGGGGATATACGTTGCGCAGATTGTCAGGACCGGCCTTGACCGCGGCTCCGAGAAACTTCTGTGCCGCTTCGTACTCCTTTGTCTGCAGCGCCCCGAATCCGGCGGAGCCATTGAAAATGACTTCGGTTTGCTGCTTCAGGGACTGGAAATCAGCATCGGACATGCCCTGAGGCTTCTCGAAGGTGTTCAGTGCCTGCAACCCCTGTTCGCCGAACTGGCGGGCCTGCTGGGCATTCTGCTGCGGGTTCTGCCCGGCTTCCGCTGATGCCCGCTTCAGATAGGCAAGCAGCGCCAGTGCACGAAGGTTGTCATTGTCCGCCTGGAGCACGCGCTGCGCGGCTTCTTCCACCTTGGGCTGATTGCCAAGCTGCTGGTAGGTCGCCATCAGCAGTTCCAGAGCGTCGATTTTCATCACGCTTTCCGGATACTGCTGCAGGAAGGTTTCCAGCGCCGAAGCCTTGGCGTCTGGCTGCTGTTGGTTGAGCGCCGTGATATAGGCGTTGTACTCGGCGGGGTTCTTGATTTCTTTTCTTTGTTCTTGCGGGGCTTGGCCGGCTGGCTGTTGCGCAAAGGCGCTGCCTGCCAAGGCAAGCACTAAGATCACGAGCGACTTCTTCATGTCAGATGGCTCCTTCAAGTCCTGGGAAAACTTCTGGCGTCCTTTACCACTACACAGCCCAAGAACGCATCTTACTTCCAAACTTCCAAAGTCCCGGCCTCAAAAAATCTGACCGTGACTCGCCCTGCGTCAGCTTTTACTGCTTCCCCCCGCAACCTTAATCACAGAGCGAGGAAATCCACGGAAGCAAGGGATTATAAGAATGTACCTCCCAGAAGGCAAGGTGAACGTCAATCCCCAGAAAGTGTACGCTCGCCTCAACCAGTTTCCCAGTAAAGCATTGGATGCGGCTGGTGAGCCACCGGTTACAGAATGGCGGGCTAAACGGATGGCCGCAAAGTAATTCCAGGAGGGCGTGAAATGCCAGAACTGCAAGGCAAGGTTGCCGTGGTTACCGGCGGAGGGCGGGGTATCGGAGCCGCCATCGCTCAAAGGCTTGCCTCCATGCAGGCCGAGGTTGTAATCACCGGACGAAACGATCTCACACTGCAGCGCTTAGCAGGCCAGATTCAGGCCTCCGGAGGCAACTGCCGGCCCGTGGTATGCGATCTCACCAAGCTCGCATCGGTCGAGGCCCTGGCAACCACCGTCGAGGACGCACTGGGCCGAATCGACATCCTGGTGAATAATGCTGGAGTCGCCGCAGCGCCCTCGCCGCTTCATCAGCTCGACCCGGCAGAGTGGGACCGCATCTTCCACACCAACCTTCGCGGCGTTTTCTACTGCATACGCGCGCTTACCCCTCTCATGATCCGCAGCGGTGGCGGCGACATTGTGAACATTTCCTCGATTGCGGGGAAGAACCCCCTCCCGAACGGCGCCGCTTATTCTGCTTCCAAGTGGGGCCTGAACGGATTGAGTTACTCCGTGGCGGAAGAGTTGCGCCAGCACAACATTCGCGTCACGGTTGTCTGCCCCGGCTCTACGCATACGGACCTGAGTCCGCACGCAGGCAAGGATCCGGCAAAGATGCTGCAACCCGCCGACATCGCTCATGCGGTTGCCATGGCAGTTACTCAGACTCTGCAGGCATTCGTAAGTGAGATTGTGATCCGGCCCACCCAGAAGCCGTAAGAACGAAACCGTAAGAAACATGGCACTGACCGCAACTATCTATAACTTCGATATCGAGCTCGCGGATACCG
>JBFXAV010000237.1:0-5207 GCA_050183935.1 Candidatus Korobacteraceae bacterium
GGAGAACGTAATCACAAGCCTGAATGCAGCAGGCCTGAAGTGCCGCATCCTCTGCGAGGGCGCCAACGGACCCACCACGCCGGCCGCGGATGACATTTTGTTCGACAAGAGGGTTTTCGTTATCCCCGATATTCTGGCCAACGCCGGTGGTGTGACCGCCAGCTACTTCGAGTGGGTGCAGGACCGCCAGGGGTACTTCTGGAAGGAATCCGTGGTGAACGACCAACTGGAGCAGTTAATGCGCTCCGGCTTTCAGGATGTAACCCGCTACGGAGAGATGCACAAGGTGAACAACCGCATTGCGGCTTACATGCTGGCCGTGGACCGGGTGGCGTACACCATCCGCCAGCGCGGCATCTACGCTTAGGGACGGGAGTGCCCAGGGCCGAAGTGCTTCGGCCAGTTCTTGAGGCAGCCGCCAAGGCTCAACGCACGGCTTTGCCCCCTGCATTGCTTTTCCCGGCAGCAAGGTGGAATAATCTGCCGTAGCTGAGTTGGAAATCGCTGGCCTGAAACGCCCTTTAGTTGTGAACCTGCCCAACTACATTACGCTGACGCGTATCTTTGCCGTTCCGGTACTGATCTGGGTGCTGTCCAGCGATCGGTTTGAAGGTGCATACGGCCAGCGCGAGATCCTGGCCTGCGCCATCTTCATGGCCGCCTCGATCACCGATGGCCTGGACGGATACCTGGCGCGCAAACGCGGACAGATCACCACCATGGGGATGCTGCTCGATCCTCTGGCAGACAAGCTGCTGATTGCTGCTTCCTTTATTACCCTCGTTCAGTTCAATCCGCACATCGTACCTGCATGGGTTGCCGTGGTGGTCATTGGCCGGGAGTTCCTGGTGAGCGGCCTGCGTTCCATCGCCGCTTCGCAGGGATTCACAATTCAGGCCAGCGATCTTGGCAAGTTCAAGATGGTGGTGCAGATTATCGTGGTGGTTGCCGCCATTCTGGAGCGCCGCTGGCATGAGTGGGACTTCGGGCTCTTTTTCTTCCCATTGACTATGATCGCCCATGTTGGCATGTGGTTCATGGTCACGCTCTCGCTGGTCTCGGCTGTGGATTACTTCGCAGGATTCTGGTCGAAGATTGACAAGCAGGTCACCCGGCGCCAACGCCGACGCAGTTTTGTCCTCAGCCGCCGGCGAAAAGACAGCGCGCTGCCAACTGGCTGATATCTCATACTCACGCACCCTTTTTGAAATGCAGATGCAAGGACGCATTCATCGTAGGCTGACGTCCTCCTCGCCCAGATGGCTGCTCCTGGTAGCATTCCTGCGTTTCCCTCGACATTCCATGATCGAATCAGAAAGGAAAAGACCATGGCGAACAATCCTGTTGGTTGGTTTGAGATTTACGTTCAGGACATGGAACGAGCCAGGAAATTTTATGAGACGGTTCTCCAAGCCAAGTTACAAAAGCTGGAGAGCCCCGAGATTGAGATGTGGGCGTTCCCAATGAACATGGAAGCCGTGGGAGCGTCCGGTTCGTTAGTCAGGATGCCCGGGTTTCCTTCGGGCAAGAACAGCGTGCTGGTGTACTTTAGTTGCGCGGATTGTGCGGTGGAAGCTGGACGAGTCGTGCCATCAGGTGGCCGCATGCAGAAAGAAAAAATGTCCATCGGACAATATGGATTCATTGCCTTGGCGTATGACACCGAGGGAAATATGTTTGGGCTGCATTCGATGAAATGAAAATGCAGGTTTGCAAACGAAATAGCTAAGGTGAAAAATCCCTTGCGGCTGCCAAAATTAGCGAATTCAATCTGAAAAATCCAGCCCTTGCTAAAACTATTTATCCGAAAAGGAGAGCCATTTTAGCGTGCAGGAACTCGAAATCTATTCTGTGATTGGGAGGGAAGGTTTCTCGCGGCTGGTAGCTGCCTTTTATCGCCAGATTCCAGAAGACGACGTTCTTGGTCCCATGTACCCGGCGGAGGATCTTCAAGGCGCCGAGCAGCGACTTCGAGATTTTCTGATTTATCGTTTCGGAGGACCGCCAACCTATATTCAGGAGAGAGGCCATCCCAGATTGCGGGCGCGGCATTTTCCGTTTCCAATCAATCAGGCCAGCCGTGACCGGTGGCTGCGCTTGATGGAAAACGCCCTGGAGGAAGCTGCGCTGCCGGACGATGCAACGCAAATTCTTCGGACATTCTTCGATGGAATGTCTAGCTTCCTGATTAACCAGGCGGAGGCATAGGAACGCAGGCTTCAAAGCATGCGTTGCTGAAGCTTACCCCTTACCATTCGCCATGAAGTCCAGGGCGCGTCCGATGAAATCCTTCATGTCCTTGCGGTGGACTACTGCATCAAGCATGCCGTGCTCCAGCAGGAACTCGCTCCGCTGGAAGCCATCCGGCAGCTTCTGCCGGATGGTCTGCTCAATGACGCGCGGGCCGGCAAAGCCGATGAGTGCCCCGGGTTCGGCGATGTTTAGATCGCCCAGCATGGCGTAGGAGGCAGTGACGCCTCCTGTAGTGGGATCGGTGAGAACGGAGATGTAGGGCACGCGAGCGGCATTCATCCGCGCCAGCGCCGCAGAGATCTTGGCCATCTGCATCAGGCTGGCCATGCCTTCCATCATGCGAGCGCCGCCGGTGGCGGAGACAATGATCAGCGGCATTCGCTCGGCTGTGGCGCGTTCCACGGCACGGGTGATGGTTTCGCCGACTACGCTGCCCATACTGCCGCCGATAAAGCTGTACTCCATGCTGCTCACAATCACCGGGCGTCCGTTCAGCTTTCCACGAGCGTTGATCACAGCATCATTGAGGCCGGTCTGGCTGCGCGCGTGTGAGAGACGGTCGGAATATTTCTTGAGATCGGCAAAGCGCAGAGGATCGGTGGAAATCAGGTTACCGTCCTCGGTTTTGTAATCGCCGTCGTCCAGCAAATAGGACAAACGCGTTTTGGCATCAATTCGGAAGTGTCGATTGCAGTTCGGGCAGACGTTCAGGTTGACGTCTAGGTCCTTTTTCCAGATGATCTTGCGGCAGTCTTCACACTTGACCCACAGCCCTTCGGTGTGGACTTTGCGTTCGCCGGAAACATCAAGCTGCCCGGATTGTCGTTTAAACCAAGACATAGAATTTGAGTGATTCAGAACCGCAAGAGACGCACGCCAGCAAGCATACCCTAGAACGACATTTCTACACTCAGTAGGCTCTCGCAAAAATAGCGATCCGGTCCGTATCTTTCCCCGTGTACACGCACTTGCTGGCAACTCCGGGCTGATCGAGAGGCAGCACCCGGACAGTCGCGCCGGTTTCCTCCTGAATTTTCTCTTCGTCAGCGCGCCCGCCCGCCCAATGGCAGCGGACAAATCCCTTCTCCACGCCTTGTTTTAACTCCTCGTAGTTCGCGGCTGAGTACGTGTGCTCCTCGCGGAAGCGCAGAGCGCGATCGTAGAGCGCCTGCTGGATTTCTTCCAGCAGCGATTCTATTTTCGGCAGCAACCCTTCCTGCGGCAGAAATGCTTTGCCTTCGCGTCCCGGCTTGTCGCGGCGGGCCACGGCGACCGAACCCTTCTCGACGTCCTTGGGACCGATCTCCACGCGCACGGGAATACCCTTCATCTCCCACTCGTTGAACTTGTATCCCGGGCTGTGCTGCTCACGGTCGTCGAGACGTAGCCGGAGTTTCCCCTTCCACTCCGCTGCCAGCTTGTGTGCCACTTCCATCACCTTCGCCTTCTCGGCATCGGTCTTGAAGATGGGAACGATCACCACCTGGGTGGGAGCAACTCGCGGAGGCAGTACCAGCCCGTCATCATCCGAGTGCGCCATGATGAGTGCGCCGATCAGCCGCGTGCTCACACCCCAGCTTGTGGTCCACGCATGTTGAAGCTGGTTATTTGCGTCGGAGTAGGTAATGCCGAATGCCATGGCGAAGTTCTGTCCAAGGTTGTGTGAAGTTCCGGCCTGGAGCGCGCGGCCATCCTGCATCATGGCTTCAATGGCATACGTCCGAAGCGCGCCCGCGAATCGCTCCTTTTCCGTTTTCTCGCCCTTCAGGACGGGAATTGCCATTTCTTTCTCAACAAAGTCGGCATAGACCTCGTTCAGAATCAGCAGCGTCTCACGCTCGGCATCCTGCTCATCCACGTGGACCGTATGGCCCTCCTGCCATAGAAACTCCGTGGTGCGCAGGAACGGACGCGTCCGCATCTCCCAGCGCATGACGTTGGCCCACTGGTTGATCAGCAGCGGCAGGTCGCGCCAGCTCCGAACCCACTTGGCGTAGAAATGACCAATAATGGTCTCCGATGTCGGACGGATCACGTAAGGCTCGGCAAGCTTCTCGCCACCGGCATGGGTGACTTCAGCAACCTCGGGCGCGAAGCCTTCCACATGCTCGGCTTCCTTCATCAGAAAGCTCTTGGGAATCAGCAGCGGGAAGTAAGCGTTCTGGTGCCCGGTCGCCTTAATGCGGTCATCAATGCCGCGCTGAATCGCCTCCCAGATTGCATAGCCGGTGGGCTTGAAAACGATGCAGCCACGTACCACCTCGGCATAGTCGGCGAGGTCAGCACGGCTGACGATATCCAGATACCACTGAGAGTAATCCTGGGAACGAGGTGTAATGCCTTCTTTGGCCATTGTGATCGACGCCGCTGGGCGGACTGAGCATTGTAAATGGTGCGGCTAGCGCCGTGGCCGTATTGCGTGCAAAGAGCGCCGTACAGAACCATGACCCGCATGCGACAATGGAAACGAACCCCTGAAGCTCCAACGGCGGCAGAAGGGGGTACCTGCTATGGCCCACGCATCTGTTTTCGCTCCTGAAGTTATCCGCCAGCACGGCCTCACACCCGAGGAATACCAGAAGATTCTCGATCTGCTGGGACGCGAGCCCACGCTTACGGAGCTGGGAATCTTTAGTGTGATGTGGAGCGAGCACTGCTCCTATAAATCTTCGCGCGTACATCTGAAGAAACTGCCTACGCGCAGCCGGCGCGTACTGCAGGGGCCGGGAGAGAACGCCGGCATTATTGACATCGGGGAAGGCTGGGCCTGCGCCTTCAAGATCGAGTCGCATAACCATCCTTCATTTATCGAGCCATTTCAGGGCGCCACGACCGGGGTCGGCGGCATTCTGCGCGACATCTTCACGATGGGTGCGCGTCCGGTGGCGGTAATGGATTCCCTTCGCTTCGGGCCGATTACAGAATCCGGCCATGGCAGCGAGGAGCAGCGGACC
>JBFXAV010000238.1:0-5197 GCA_050183935.1 Candidatus Korobacteraceae bacterium
TCGAGTACGGCCTGATTGGGATACTTGGCGATCAACGTTCCACGAAGATGAGCAATCATTGGTTTTTGGAGCGAGTCGAGGACACGCCGCGCGAGTCCTCCGCTTGTCTCTTGGCCATGGGTGCATCCACTATACTGGCAACAAGGTGCGTTTGCAGCTTGCCTAAGTCTTACATCCGGCCCGAATCCTTCGCGTTTACCCTGTTGCTCAGCGCCATCGGCGCCATTGCTCCGCTCTCCATCGACATGGGTCTTCCGGCGCTCTCCGGCATCAGCCACTCGCTTGGGGTTCCCCAGGGCACGGCCGCGCTTACGCTCAGCCTGTTCATGATCGGCTTCGGAATCGGTCCCATGGCTCTGGGACCACTCTCTGACCGCTACGGGCGCAAGCCGGTACTAGTAGCGGGGCTAAGTGTGTTTGTTGTCTCCGGAATCCTATGTGCCGCCGCCAACTCCATCGGTATGTTGCTGGTCGCTCGCCTGGTGCAGGGGGCGGGCGCGGGCTCCGGAGTAACACTCATCTTCGCCATCGTGCGGGACCTGTTTGAAGGAGCCGTGGCGCGTGCCCGCCTGTCGCATATGAGCCTGGTGCTCTACATCGCGCCCATGATCGCCCCTACACTCGGCGTGTGGGTCGCGGCGCTGGGAGGGTGGCGGGCCATTTACGCCTTCCTGGCTGTGGCCGGAGTTGCGGTGCTAACGCTGGTTACGGCAGGCTTCCGGGAATCGAACCTTCGGCTCGCACAAGGCGGAACGCAGCCGCTGCTCGCCAGCTATGGGCGCTTCTTCTCAAACCGCATCAGCGTGGGATATTCGGCCATCGGCGCCTTGAGCTTTGGTTGCATCTTCGCTTACGTCTCCGGATCGCCCTTTGTTCTGCTGAGCCTGCTGCACGTCTCGCCCAACGTCTACGGGCTGGTATTTGCTTTTACGTCGTCTGGCCTCATGGCCGGGGCATTGGTCAACGGACGCCTGAGTTCCCGCGGTGTGGCGCACACGCCTCCTCTGGTTGCCGGCCTGCTCGTGAGCGTCGGCTCCACGCTGGCGCTGGTGGCGCTCACCCTGCTGGATATGGTCAGCCTCGCAAGCATTCTTCCCTTCTTCGCGCTGAATACATTCGCCATAGGCCTGCTTGCGCCCAATGCGACCCACGGAGCCCTGCATCCGGTGCCCGAGATTGCTGGTGTGGCATCAGCGCTGCTGAACCTGCTGCGCATGATGTGCGGAGCGCTCGCCAGCGCGCTGGTGGCCTTCCTCTACGACGGACACACCGCGCTGGCCATGACCGGCTCTATGGCTGGCTTCGCGCTGGCATCACTGGCGGTCTACCTGTTCGTCATCCGCTCGGCGGAACGCGAGCCCCATCGTTCGGAGCGGGAACTTGCGGTGGAGCCAGTAAGTTAAGGAGTTCGTTTGGGCCATACTGGCAAGGTGCTGTGGCACATTTTCCGCAACTCATGGCAGAAAATCACCTTTACTACGGCGACAATCTGGATGTTCTTCGCCCGGTACATCAAGGACGAATCCGTCATCAACGCTGCGCTCGGACGTAAGGGCAGAGTTTGGCAGGAGGAATCCTTTGACCATGTGTTGAGGTCTTCCGAGAGTCTGGATCAAAAGATTGTATACGTTTGCCAGAATCCAGTCCGCAAAGGGTTGGTACGTTCAGTGAGCGAATATTCTTGGGTTTGGATCGCTCCTGAGTTCCGGTGAGTAGCTGCACTGGCGAGCTCCGCTCACCCGCCCAGCCGGGGGCGGCTGGGCCTACATAACCTTCTCCATTTCACACCGGCGCCGCCAGAATTTCCTCCGCTTACCCCGCCCAGCCGGGGGCGGCTGGGCCTACACAACCTTCTCCGTTTTACACCAGCGCTGCCAGAATCTCCTCCGCGTGGCCTTCGGGCTTCACTTTGCGGAACTCCCGCGTGATTTTTCCGTCCGGGCCAATGATGAAGGTACTGCGCTCAATGCCCATCACCTTCTTGCCATACATGTTTTTTTCCTTTAGCACCCCAAGCGAATCCGCAAGCTTTTTGTCGGGATCGCAGAGCAAGGTGTAGGGAAGCGTGAACTTGTCCTTGAACTTCTTCTGGTCCTTGGGCACGTCGGGCGAAATTCCCAGCAGCACTGCTCCGGTGCTGCGCAGGCGGGTGTAGGAGTCGCGGAATTCGCAGGCCTCGATAGTGCATCCGGGAGTGTCCGCACGGGGGTAAAAGAAGAGCACAACCGTCTTACCGCGAAAATCCTTGAGCGAAACCGGCTGTCCATTCTCGTCCTGCAAGGTAAAATCAAGAGCTTTATTATTGGATGTCATGGCAATTCCTTTCCAAGCCGGAGCTATCTTAGCGCGTGCGGGCATGCGGGCGCTCTCCCTGCGGGCAGGCGCCGCGCTGCTGGTTGTGTTGCTCGCATTCACCACAGCGGTCACGGCCCAGCAGCGGCGCAGCAACTCCGCCCGCAACGAACTTCGCGCCATTGGCGTCCTGGAGTTCCCCGAAACCGGCGAACCGCGCCTGGTTCCAGTGGCAATTCTGGTCGAAGGGCGTTACTACGACGCGGGAATCTACAAAGCAGCCCCGGTCCCTATGACGCTGGCTCCAGGAACGGTTTACGAGGCGCGGCGCGCGGGCGAGCCAGTGGGATTCTTTACGGTCACCACGCCCATGCAGCTGCGCCGAAACTGGGTGGCGCTGGGCACTTGGCAGCCGAACCAGCAGGAGCAGCCGGAATCCACGCCCGCAGAGCCCGCGCCTGCCGGACCCCCTCCGGTCGATCCGGATGCGCCTCCTGTTCTGCGGCGCAATCCGTCGGCGGCGGCACAGCCGCCACAAAAACCGGCGGAGACGCCTGCCACTTCGACTCCTGGGGCTCCTGATCCCGGGACTCCGGATCCCGGTCCCGCACCTACCACTACTCCACCCTCGCCGCCAAGTGCAGACCGCGACGGGCCTCCGGTGCTGCGGCGGCCGCAGGCTCCGGCGAGCACGAATCCCCCGGCTACAGGATCACAAAGCGCGGGCCAGACCTCGCAGGCGCAAGGTGCTCCGGCTACGGAACGTCCTGTTACGGATTCAGGCCAGGAAGACCCCAACCGTCCCCGGTTGCGGCGGAACATGGAACCGGCCCCCAGCCAGGTGGAGAACATAAAAGACCCGCTACCGTCGGGGCCTGCCGCTGCAAAGACTACATGGAAGGTGAAAGAGGCACTGCCCGCAGTCTCCGATACGCGCGATGAGCAGCTTCGCAACTACCGCTTCGACTGGCATGCCGACGAGCAGGAGCGGCTGCAACGAGCGGCGGAGACGCTGGCTGGCTCGGCGCTGAAGAATTACTCAGAGACGCGCGCGCACATTGCTGCCGGTCCACTGGAGAACATTCAGGTCGATGCCTTTAACCTCGACTTCAGCAACATTCCCTACATTGTGCTCACTGCCAGCGCGCCTCCGGCAGCGAATGCCAAGCCGGCAGCCGGAGCGCCAACGCCACCCGCCGACTTCCGCTTTCATGTAACGATCATTGCTCGCGAAAGTCCGAACCGGGAGCTGCGTCTAGTGATGGCCTCGGTTACGGATTCCACGCGGCTGGACGTTTTCCCTCAACTGGAGCTTGCGGGAACCGTGGATGCCGACGCCGATGGACGCGCGGAGCTGATGTTCGCGGAAACTTCCGACCTGGGACGAGCCTACAAGCTCTACCGCATGGTGGGCGACAACGCCAGCGAACTGTTCGCCAGCTCGCCCATCCGCGACACCAATTAACTATCTGCCGTAACGAGCGGCCAAATAGCGGGTGATTTCCTCTTCCAAACGCGCATAGTCTGCGTGAATAGTGGAACGCAATGCGCCTTCCACACTGCCTCCCTCTCCAAGTCTGGTCAGAAGCTGGCGTAACTCGCCCGCGCCATAGGTGTCACGCACATACTCGGCAGCGGCCAAAGCCTGGTCATACACCAGCCTGGCCTCACTATCGGAATAGCCGGAAAATGAGCTTTCCAGTGACTGGAGCGGAATCTGTCTGCGCTCCTGGTACAGACGGGCCAGACGCGAGCCCTTGCTGCCGAGAGTGCGCGGTTCCAGCAGCTGCGCGATGCCCTCATTCAACCACTGGGGACAACGTCCGCGGGCCGCCTGTTCGATGAAAGAGTGCGCAACCTCATGTTTCAGGACGCGCGCCAGCGCTGGCGTAACTTCACGCACGCCTTGAATCGGAATGCGCAGCTTCCCGTCATTGAGAGCGCCCATCCACGCTGGCGCCTGGGTCACGTCGAAGAACGCCTGGTCGCTGTAGAGGGACACTGCAATCGTGCGCGCGGGTGCGATCCCGAGTCCGACGACCAGGTCGTTATAAGCCTCCTCAAGCGTCTGTTCGATCTGCTGGCGAAGCAGCGCCGGGGTGCTGTTGCCCTCAAAACTGATGGAAAAGTGCCCGGTTTCACTTTGCTGGAAACCGGCTTCAACCGTCAGCTCACGCTCGGCGCGGGCAAGCAGCGACTGCACCGTGGAGTCACTGCGGATCTGAAGTCCGCGCTTCCAGGTTGCCACCGCGTCCGGCGTGCGCCCGGAGTGGTAGTAGGCAAATCCCAGCACGTAATACCCTTCGGCCTCGCCGGGAGCCAGGCGCACGGAGCGCTGCGCTATTGTGGCCGCTTCCACCCCTTCGCCCAACTGCGCGAGAACTGCAGAGTAGTGATTGAGCACCGCAGGATTTTGCGGCAGGTGCGTGGCAGCGCGTGCCAGATAGTAGCGCGCGCGGTCACGGTCCCCGTGCTGGTGCTCGTGACGCCCTGCAAGAAAGTAGGCAGCGCCGAGGGGGCCATGGTTGCCGGCGCGTTCCAGCGCAGCAATGACTTCGGGGTTGATGCGGCCATCGCGAATTACCCCCGCTGCGCCCTCCAGTCCGGGAAAGTTTCCGCTTAAGGAGAAGCCTGGGGTTTCCCTGGAAGCCTCCGAAGATTCGCGTGCCGATGCCGAGCCAACAGGCACAGGACCGGTGCGCACCGGACTTCCGGAACGGTCGATGCTCTCTACCAAGGTGGCCGGAAGCGCATAGGAGGCTTCTCCCTGCTGGTAGTAAACCTTGCCGCCCTCCTCACGCACATTCTCCCCATAGATGGCACGGCCATTCTTCAGGCGGATGGTGTCGCCAAAAGCCAGCGTGGAGAGCAAAAACAGAGATAGAATATGCAAGGAGCGCACGAA
>JBFXAV010000239.1:0-5158 GCA_050183935.1 Candidatus Korobacteraceae bacterium
GCGAAATGGAAAAGCGTTGTAGCCAACGCGCGCAACGAAGGTCTTTACACTCCTATCGCATTGAAAGATACAATTTCCATTCCTGGAGCCCGAGGCGGCGCCAATTGGGGCTCCACCTCGGCGAATCCTACGGATGGCACGCTCTACGTCGCCAGCTTCGACGCACCTTCAATCTACCGTCTCTCCACCGAGCCTCCGGGAGGCGGAATGCCTCCCGCTGCCAGCGCTGCTGGCGGTCCCGGACAGAACGTCTATGCGCAGAACTGCCAGGCATGCCATGGTGCAGACCGTGCCGGCCTTGGCGGAGCCATTCCTTCGTTGCAAGGAGTTGTGCAGCGTCTGGGTGAGGCTGCTGTGCGGGAGACGATTCTCAGTGGACGCGGACAGATGCCTGCATTCGCGTCACTGGCGGAATCTGATCTGAATGCGCTGGTCTCGTTTCTTGCCAATCCTACCGGCGGACCAGGACGCGGTGGTGACCAGGACTTCTCGCTTCGGACCGGGCAGGAACAATCCACTGCTCCATGGCAGGGTCCGGTCGCTGGTCGGGGGGGAGCGCCTATTCCTGACGAGGTGAAACCCAACTCGCCTAGCGGTCCCAATCCCTACTTCGGAATGGCAGGACCTACATACCCCGCCGGAGTCGATGCTCCTGAAACCCGCTACTACACCGACTACAACATCATCCGGCACATCACTAGCCCGCCCTGGTCCACCATCACCGCGTATGACATGAACAAGGGAACCATCAAGTGGCAGATTCCCATTGGGGAAGATGTCCGCGCAGTGAAAGAAGGCCACCGCAACACCGGAACCATGCTGGAGCCCAAGGGAGTGATCGTGACGCCCAATGGCCTGGTGATCCATGCGGCGCGCGACGGCAAGATTCGCGCCTACGACGCCGACAATGGGAAAGAACTGTGGTCCGCGGATCTTCCCGCCGGCTCGGCCGCCATTCCGGCTATGTACCAGGTGAACGGGCGCACCTACATCCTGGTGTCGGCGACGGCGCCAACACCCCAGCTCGGGGTGGAGGAAACCGGCGTGCCCAACGGACGCGGAGCCTTTACCGCTCCGACGAATGGAGCCAAGGCCTATATCGCCTTTGCTCTACCAGATAAACCGAAGCCCGCTCGCTAGGCCGAGCGGAACGTTCCTTGTAATGGAAACGCCCGCTTCGTATTCCGCGAAGCGGGCGTTTTTGTTGTGTAGGTACCGTTGCGGAGCAAAAACCGGGAAAACTTACTTCTTCTTGGCTCCGACTTCTTCCAGCATCGCGATCACTTCTTCGCTGTGCTTGTTGGGGTTCACTCCAAGAAATACTTTGGCGACCTTGCCCTTGGGATCAATCACGAAGGTATTGCGCTGCGCGACTCCGCGGGCCACGTTCAGCGAATTATATTTTTCGGCTACTTCCCGCGTTGGATCGGCGAGCAGCGTGAACGTAAGCCCCTCAGCTTCGCAGAACTTCTTGTGGCTGTCCGCGCTATCCAGGCTCACTCCAAGCACTTCGGCATTGCGCGCGAGGTATTCCGCCTGGTCGCGCTGAAAGCCACGCGCCTCAATGGTGCAGCCCTGGGTGAAATCCTTGGGATAGAAGTACAGCACCACCCATTTGCCACGCAGGTTGTTGAGTGAAATCTGCTTGCCTTCCTGGTTGGAAAGCGTGAAATTTGGCGCCTCGGATCCAACCTGGAGTTCCGCGGCAACAGCTACACCCGCCAGCGCCAGCAGCAGCGCAACGACGCAGGTGATACGAAACATTCCCTTCATATATGCTTCCTCCGAAACGGACCCCTGGCAGGCCCGGCGCTTTATTTTAGTCCCGGAACCACGGTTTCATCCAGAAAACTGGGAACTGCCCGCCGACACCTCTGGTCTCCATCGCCCCAGTCTCACCAGCTACCGGACGCATGTGCAAAAACTATTTTCGCAAGTTTCAGCTTCGCATCCGTTCTCCTTTGAGGGGCCCTTGACCGTCGGTACTGGCGGGACTAGGATTTTGCCTCGTAGTTGCTCTTTCTCCCCTTCGGAAACCATCCACCCTTTCAATTCAGCGCGGTCAAAACGCGCACCGTGGATCGCGCATACAAAGGAGCCTCTCCATGTACACACGCATCGTGAAAACCAAAGTGAAGGCTGGAAGGGTCCAAGAACTCCGCAACGTTTTGAATGACCAGGTGCTGCCACTTTTGAAGAAGCAGGCAGGATTCGTTGACATGCTGACGTTAAGCGCAACCCATGATCCGCAGGAACTGCTCAGCCTCAGCATGTGGAAAAACCGCGAAGACGCAGAGCGTTACCAGCGTGATCAATACGAAAAAGTCCAACAGATGGTCAGCTCGCTCATCGAGGGCCAGCCTGAAATCCAAGGCTGCAACGTTGAGTTTTCCACCGCGTACCGCATCGCTACCGGAAAAGCCGCGTAGGCTACCAGTCAAATAACCGGAAGGCACAGAGGCGAGTCCTTGTTGGGGCTCGCCTCTGTATTTGCGGACTTGCGAGGCATGACTTTTCGGCTCGTGTTCTCTCTGGTGGTCATGCCCCCGAGGAAGACATTCGGGAGAGCACATTGCCACCGGACTAAGCCCGCCCCTTCACCGAATGTGGCGACTTATCTCCTCCAAATGGTTGACACTGCTTGTGCTCCCTTGCTACCGTCTCCAACCGTCGATTGTGAGAACGATTATCGATGGTAGTGCCACGAGGCTCTGGATGACCCTGTCTGTCGCATTCTTTCCAACCACTGTTGTCTACACGCGAACCTGCGAAATTCAGAAAGGGACCGACTTCAATGTCTGACCTGCAAGGGAAGGTAGCCCTGGTTACGGGCGGCGCACGCGGCCAGGGAATGGGAGCGGCGACGGTACGCCGTCTGGCCAAGGCTGGTGCTGCCGTTTATGCCTCCGACATTCTTGATGAGGATGGAAAGAAAATTGCCGCGCAGACCGGAGCCACCTATCTTCACCACGATGTAGCCTCGGAATCGGACTGGACGAAGGCGGTTGAAATAATTACAGCCAAACACGGCCGTCTCGACGTTCTGGTGAACAATGCGGCGATTTACGCCGTGACGAGCATTGAGGACACCAGCGTGGAAGTGTTCAAGCAGATTTTCCGGGTGAACCAGCTGGGACCGTTTCTGGGCATGAAGAGCTGCCTGGGGTTGATGCGCAAGGCCGGGGGTGGATCGATCATCAACTTGTCGTCGGTGACAGGGTTGAGGGCATTTCCCAACACGATTGCTTACGGCGGCACCAAGTGGGCGCTGCGCGGGATGACCAAGGTAGCAGCGGCGGAGCTGGCACAGTACAAGATTCGCGTGAACTCCATTCATCCCGGTCTGACAAACACGCGGATGCTCGACCTGAATACTCCAGAGGTGAACAAGGCCATTGAGGCCAACACTCCGCTGAAGCGCATGTGCGAGCCGGAGGAGATTGCTGAACTTGTGCTGTTCCTGGCATCCGACGCCAGCAGCTACATCAGCGGCGCGGAGATTGCGATTGACGGCGCGTTAACCGTTTGAGCTGGAGTTTCCGGAGCAAATTTCTTTATGCGTACTGCATTTCTGGCATTACTTGCTTTCACCTGCTTGACCGTTGCTGTGGCACAGAACCCGCCAGTGGGCGGGCGAGGCGAGGCTCCCGCAGGTGGGCGTGGGCGTGGTGGACGGGGCGCGGAACCACAGCAGGGTCCGCCGCTGGTTGGACCGATGGCTGCACGTTTTGCGCCTCCGTGGGGGGCGGCAAGGACGGGAGCGCAGTCGCTGCTGAACTGGAGAATCGGGATTCCGCTGCACAGTTTTCCGAGGCTGATGTTTTCCGAGGCCGCTGTGAAGGCCGACGCATTGAATCTCGCTTCCGTCGCGGGATCGAGCCAGCAAAGGCTCAGTCCGGCGGTACCGAAGCCGCTGGATGCCAACCTTCTGGCAGGAGAGCGCAAGGAGGTATTGGACCGGTTGCGAACACTCCGCTTGCAGATGCCGGTTTACATGTCTCCCGCTATCAGCGGCAACGAGCAAGAGGCACGGAAGCTGTTTGTATTTGCACGCAGCGTGAATGTCCAGACCATTGCTGTCGATCGAGTGCCCGAGGCATTTCCCATGATCGAGAAGCTGGCGGAAGAGCACGAAGTCAACGTTGCCGTCTGCGGAGATCTTAAGAGCGTGCTTGCGGCGATTCAGGGACGTGGCAAACGCATTGGGGTATGCGGCGACACCGGAGCGTGGATGGAAGCGGGAGTCGCGCCGCTCGATGCACTCAAGCAGGTAAATACCCGGATGATGGTGCTCACTCTGCGCGATCGCACCGCGCTGGGTGCTTCCGGCAAGCCGGCGCGGATTGGCAGCGGCGCGGGTCGGCTGAGCGATTTTCTGCTGGAGATGCGTCAGATGCAGATTGCACCATCGCTCATCATGGTCCACAGCGGAACGGCAACTGATCCCTCCGTGGAATTCGGGCGCGCATTGGATGATCTGGAAAAAACCATTCAGCCGGTTATGGCACGGCGGGTGGCGGAAATATGGGACAGGGTTCCCATCAAAGGGCCGGACAGGCTGACGCCGGAACAAATCAAGCGAGTCGAAGACGCGCTTCCCACCGCTGCGGCGGCCAAGCCCAGAAGAGCGCGCAAGCTTTTGGTGGTGGACGTCAACGTTGGTTACGGAGGTGCGCGAGGCGGTCACGCGACGATTCCCGCTGCGAATCTTGCCATTGATTTAATGGGCAAACGCCTCGGAGCGTGGGAGACCGTACTCAGTAACGACATCAACAATTTCCAGTACGACCGGCTCAAGCAGTTCGACGCGGTGTTCCTGAACAACACGGTGGGTATGTTGTTCTCCGATCCCGAAGTACGCACGGCACTGTTACGGTATGTCCGTGAAGGCGGCGGGCTGGCGGCATATCACGGAGCGAGCCATGCGTCGATGGACTGGCCGGAGTTCGGAGAGATGCTAGGGGCGCGGCAGGAGAACGCCCGAACCGAAGTCGAGTCACCGAGCCTAGATGATCCTAACAATCCCCTGCGCGAGTGGCAGCCGCCGAGTTCGAACGAGATCGTTACGGTGAAGATCGACGATCCCAACAGTCCGCTAACGGTACCCTTTGGCGGCAAGGGATTTGTTCAGAATGACGAGTACTACCGCTTCTACGAC
>JBFXAV010000240.1:0-5145 GCA_050183935.1 Candidatus Korobacteraceae bacterium
CGCACAGATCACAACCACGACTCGCCTACCCAAACGCAGACTGCTGAGCCTGTAGACAACAAAGCTCAGGGTGTGTCAGGGACCGAGCAAGTAACATCAACCGAGCCGCAGTCCAGTTCCGCAGCTCCGCAGGCAACGGAACCTTCCAATCCCCCCCGGCCCGGATCAGGTTCGATGGTTAACGAAAAAGAACTCACCGAAGATTTTGCCTCCGCATTAGAAACCTTTACCGCAGAACAAGCCGCTGAAGCCGCCGCTTCCGAAGACCGCGTGATCAAGGGCACGGTCGTAAAGATCACATCCACGCATGTGGTCGTGGATGCCGGCTATAAGTCCGAAGGGCTGGTTCCCATCGCCGAAGTGCAGGACCATGAGGGCAACGTTAAGTTCCAGCCCGGCGATGAGATCGAAGTCATGGTGGACAAAGGCGAGACAGAAGAAGGGTATACCCGGCTCTCCCACCAAAAGGCACAGCGGCTGCGTGCATGGGACGAAATTGAGAAGGCATACAACGACAAGGCGCCTATTGAGGCCGTTGTAGTGGAACGCATCAAAGGCGGCCTGACCGTGGACATTATGGGTGCGCGGGCATTTCTGCCTGGCTCCCAGCTCGACATGCGTCCGGTGCGCAACCTGGATGGCTTCAAGAGCGAGCGCTTTGAAGTCCGGGTGATCAAGCTGAACAAGAAGCGTGGCAACATTGTGGTGTCGCGCAAGCAGCTGATTGAGGAAGAGGTTTCGGAAAAGCGCGGAAAGACACTCGAGCAATTACAGGAAGGCTCAGTGCTCACCGGCACCGTCAAGAATCTTACCGAGTATGGGGCCTTCGTTGACATGGGCGGGATTGACGGTTTGCTGCACATCACCGACATGTCCTGGGGGCGTCTCACCCATCCTCGCGACCTGGTGCAGGTCGGGGACCAGATTCAGGTAAAAGTCCTCAAGTTCGATCGTGACAAACAGCGCGTTTCGCTTGGCTTCAAGCAGTTGACTCCTGATCCCTGGCTGGATGCCTCCGAGCGTTATCCCATTGGCGCGCATGTGAAAGGCCGCGTGATCAGCCTGACGGACTACGGAGCTTTTATTGAGCTGGAACAGGGCATTGAAGGTCTGGTTCACGTCAGCGAGATGACCTGGTCCAAGCGCATGAAGCACCCTTCCAAGATGCTGAACGTGCAGGACGAAGTAGAAGCGGTGGTCCTGAACGTAAACCCGTCGGACCGGCGCATTTCACTCGGACTCAAGCAGTTGCAGGCAAACCCCTGGGAGTCGCTGCACGATAAGTTCCCGGCGGGAACAGTGGTGGAAGGCAAAGTCCGAAACCTGACCGACTTTGGCGCATTCATTGAAATTGAGGATGGAATCGACGGACTTGTTCATGTCAGCAACCTGAGCTGGACGAAGCGCGTAAAGCATCCTTCTGAGGTGCTGAAGAAGGGTGACAAGGTCCGGGCGGTGGTACTGGCAATTGAACCGGAACATCGCCGCCTCTCCCTGGGCATCAAACAGCTTGAGCCCGATGTCTGGGAGACCTTCTTCCAGCAACATCGCGTGGGAGACGTTGTCCACGGCAAGGTTCTGCGCGTGGCCACATTTGGCGCCTTCATTGAGATTGCCGAGGGAGTGGAAGGACTCTGCCACAACTCAGAGGCCACCGACGAAACCGGCCATCCGCTCAAGTTGGAGCCCGGCCAGGACTTCGAATTCAAAATCATCAAGATGAATCCGGCGGAAAAGAAGGTGGGACTCAGCCTGCGCGCCGTAGGCGAGGAAGCCACCCGCGCCGACGTGGAGGCCTACAAGCACCCCGCATCCAGTGCCACCACCACCCTGGGCGAGATGGTCGGCTGGAAACGAGCCGGAAACGACAACCAATAAGCTGGTTTAACCGGTGCATTCAAATACAAAGCCCTCGTGCAAACGAGGGCTCTTTTGTTTTTGGCCTGATGGTTTAGAGCTATTGAAATGGGGTTCCCTCCTCCCGGCGCATTTAAAAGGCATCTGAAACTAGTGAGCAGCCGAAACGAATACCATCTCTCGGGAGGAAGTCCGGTATGAGGCATCACCTGGTCTATCTGCCTGCCATGATGCTTCTGATGGGCGTCCTGCTGCCGGGGCAAGTTGTTCCCGGTCCAGTGATACTTCCGGACGCAGTGATTCACCGGCAGTATTCTTTCCAACTGCCTGCTTCCGATGGAACATTTCCATGGAATTGGCGATTGCTGCAGGGCAGCTTGCCCGCAGGTCTGTCGCTCAGTCCGGATGGAACGATTTCTGGAGCACCAAGCGTAACCGGAATGTTTCGAATACAAGTCGAGGGAACCGACTCTTCCACCCCACACCGCAGAATTGTTCCACAAATCGAAATCCGGGTGTACCCGGCGCTGGCGATTCAATGGCACCAGGAACCAACGCTTCAACCCGATCGGTTGTTCGGTGGAGTGGAGGTGACCAGCCACATTGATGCTGCGGTGGATTTGACCGTAATCGTAGTAGCAGTCAATGAAATCGGAAAGGCATTCGCGCTGGGCTATCAGCACTTTCCATTCAGGCGAGGATCCCTGGTGATTCCGTTCGAGTCGAGTCTTCCCAGCGGCAACTATCTCGTCCACGCGGATGCGGTCGGAGAAGATGAGAATTCCGGGGCAATCTACCGGACAAGATTGCAGACGCAATCGCCCCTGGTTGTCCCTTAGCACTTTTCGGCTCCAATTCGGGTGAACTTCTAGTGTCTTTTCGTAGTGCATTTATGGTGTCTTTTCGTGATGGAAACGTCATGTCTTTCCGGAATTGACGGACTTTACCTCCGTGCCTACGATTATTGAGGGGCCCCTCGTGAACAGACCTAAAATAAAGACCAGCAAAGCCTTACGAAGCGGCCAATAGTTCGAAAAATCGAGATTCTGGGGGAAGGCAAAAGGAATGAGGAAAATACTCGACGGTGTTCTGCGGTTTCAGAAGGAGGTTTTTCCCAGTCAGCGGGACCACTTTAAGAAGCTGGCGAGCTTCCAGTCGCCGGAGACTCTGTTCATTACGTGTTCGGACTCGCGCGTAGTTCCCAACCTCATCACGCAAACGGAGCCGGGCGAGCTATTCCTGATTCGCAATGCCGGAAACATTGTGCCACCATATGGTGAGACGCAAGGCGGTGTTTCCGCGACCATTGAATACGCTGTGATTGCCCTTGGGGTAAAGCACATCATCGTCTGCGGCCACACGGATTGTGGGGCTATGAAGGGAATTCTTCATCCCGAGAAACTGAAAGAAATGCCCACTGTGGCGGCATGGCTGCATCACGGCGATGCCGCCCGCCAGGTCGTGCAGACCGCGTATCCTGAGTTACAGGGAGACGACCGGCTACCGGCCATTACCCGCGAGAACGTGGTGGCGCAGCTACGCAATCTTACGACCCATCCTTGCGTTGCCGCGCGCCAGGCGCGAGGCGACCTGGACCTGCACGCCTGGGTTTACAACATTGGCAGCGGCGAGGTGCTGATGTATGACGGTGACTCCCGCGCCTTTGCGCCGCTGGGAACGATGCAGAGCGCGGTAGCGGACTAGAGGCGCGGCTAAATACCTCGATCAGGCTCAAGGCTAGGGGCGGAACATCATCCAGGTGTTCCGCCTTCCTTATTTCGGATCATTTTGCCGCGCTCACAAGACGAACGAGGATGAAAAAAATTGTGAGTACCTCCCGTTATACCCAGAGAACTCAGATATGCTTAGAGCGCATCGAAAGAGAATGCATCCAACGGAGTGCCCGGGATTGGGTGGTCGCCTCCGAAAGGAATACCTGCTGTGCGCATTCTCGGCCTCTACTCCGCTCTAAGAAAAAGTTGTTCCTCAGGACGTTCATTCCTCTCACCCACCAACCCTGGAATTTCCCGGAGCACATTCTCCCGAAACACTACGCTAGCGGTTCTTGCTGCTCTAGTATTGTGTGCCGTCGCCGTTGTGGCGGTACTGCTGCGCGAGCTTCCTTTACAGGACCACACGTTGCGTGCCTTGGACTGGATTCGCGATGCCGGGTTGCGGGGAGCACTGCTCTACTCCGCGCTGTACATTGCAGCGACGGTGCTGTTCGTTCCTCCGGCGTTTCTGAATACCGCGGCGGGATTTCTGTGGGGAGCGGCCATGGGCATTGCCGTGGTGTATCCCTCCAACGTTCTGGCGGCGGTGGTTGCGTTTTTTCTAGGCCGCTTTCTGGCCAGACGGCAGGTGGCGCGGTGGCTGGGACGTAACCGGTATCTCGCCGCCTTGGACGCTGCCATTCACCGCTCCGGCGCTAAGTTTGTTTTCCTGCTGCGGCTTTCGCCTTTCCTGCCGTTTGCCAGCCTGAACTACATGCTGGGACTCAGCAGCATTCGCGGGCGCGATTATGTACTGGCCTCCTTCGGAACGCTGCCAGGAACATTCCTTTGTGTTTCCCTGGGCGCACTATTAGAACAAGCAGCAGAGATTTTCATGGGCGCCCCGCAAGCCGCGTCGTACTGGCATCATGCTTTTTTGTGGACTGGAGTGGTGGGCGGGCTGGCTGCGGTGGCTCTGCTCACGCGGAATGTCTATCTGGAACTGCGGCGCGCGGTGGCAGGCCCCCCAGTCGCCAGTGCGGCAGCTTCCACTTTCCAGAGCTAGCGGATCGCTGGCTAGAGATTGTTGCCTGCACAATTTTTCCCCTCCGCGACTATTTCCGCCAGTCTAGGTTTGAACAGGAATCTCCGAGCAAGGTTCCTGCTTTGAGCAGTGCGGCGGGGGTACCGTATAATTGAGAATCTCTTCAGGATCCTGCTGTGCGAGGGTTGCGTCATTCTTAAATTCGGTCAGGCTTTTGGTCCCCAACCGCGGCTGGCGAGCTGCGCATACGTTTTTCTTAGGGGTTTGACCGTGCCCTTTCAAGCCCATCGCCGCTGTTATTCCCTCAGCTGGTGGGGGCTGGCTTACGCCCTTTTCCTGCTGTTCCTCGTGCTGCCTGCCTCAGCGCAGGACAATCTGATTTCCGACGTGGATATCATCGGGAACCGGCGCATTCCCGCGGAGACGATCCGCTCGCGTATCTTCACCAAACCCGGGGATGTTTACGACCAGACCGCCATTGAGCGTGACTTCAACTCCCTGTGGAATACCACCTATTTTGAAGACCTGCGC
>JBFXAV010000241.1:0-5121 GCA_050183935.1 Candidatus Korobacteraceae bacterium
AGAATATCTCAGCGTCGAGCTTGTCAGCTTCCGGCATTGAAGGCAGTGTGGGTTCGTTCCCATTGTCCAGTTTGCATTTTTTTGCCGCTGACGCCAAGGCACACAACCGCGACTCCAAATACTGAATTTGAGTTTTGCCGAGTGGCTGGGGTGTTCTTGTGAAAAGAACCAATGTTTGCCAGAAAGATTTCGCTTTGCCGTGAGCCCGAAGGCGCTTGTTTACAGTATCGCCTTCCCCGACGTATATCAAAGGAAGGTCAGGGGCTGGCGGGCCAATCAGGAGATAAACACCAGAGGCATCAAATTCTTTGCGATTCGGCTCTTTTTCATATGCGTCTCGTGAGCATACAACACACTGGCCAGACCAGTTGAAGTTACTAACGATACGAACTCCTTCAGCTGTGCCATCAATGCAAATAATGTCTAGTTTTGGTCGTTCCTGCATGGCACTTCCTCGCAAGCCGGTCGCTACTCTTCTTCCTCTCGCAATTTTGCAATCACGTTGAAATCTTCCAGCGTGGTGACGTCTCCTTTCACCTCGCCGTTGGTGGCGAGTTCACGCAATAGACGCCGCATAATCTTCCCGCTGCGTGTTTTTGGAAGCACGTCAGAGAAGCGGATATCCTCCGGGCGGGCGAGCGCCCCGATCTCTTTGACCACCCAAGCTTTCAGTTCTTCCTTTAGCGTCGCGCCGGGTGTGTGACCTTGTTCAAGGGTGACGAAGGCAGAGATTGCCTGACCTTTCAGTTCGTCGGGACGTCCGACCACGGCCGCCTCGGCGACGCTAGGATGTGCCACCAGCGCGGACTCGACCTCCATGGTGCTGAGCCGGTGTCCGGAGACGTTGATCACATCATCCACACGACCCATGATCCAGAAGTAGCCATCCTTGTCCTTACGCGCGCCGTCACCGGTGAAGTAGGAGCCGGGAATCTGCGACCAATACTGCTTCACATAGCGGTCCGGGTCGCCAAAGATGGTGCGTAGCATGGAAGGCCAGGGCTTGCGGATGACCAGGTAGCCGCCGGAGCCATCAGGCACGGGCGTGCCATCCATGTTCACGATTTCCGGGACGATGCCCGGGAAAGGAAGCGTCGCCGAGCCGGGCTTCGTCGGGATGGCCCCGGGCAGCGGCGAAATCATGATCATGCCGGTTTCTGTCTGCCACCAGGTATCCACGATGGGGCAGCGGTTTTGCCCAATCACCTCGCGATACCACATCCATGCTTCGGGATTAATGGGTTCCCCTACTGTGCCGAGCAGCCGTAAGCAGCTCAAGTCGTGCTTCTTTGGCCACTCCTCTCCCCACTTGGTGAAGGTGCGGATGGCCGTGGGCGCGGTGTAGAAGATGCTGACTTTATGTCGCTCCACGATGCTCCAGAAGCGATCGGGAGCGGGATGGTTGGGAGCGCCCTCGTACATAACCACGGTCGCCCCATTCTGGAGCGGTCCATAAACGACATAGCTGTGGCCGGTGACCCACCCGATGTCAGCGGTACACCAGTAAATGTCGTTCTCCTTGAGGTCAAAGACCCACTTGCTGGTGATGTAGGTTCCGACGGAGTACCCGCCGGTGGTGTGTACCACGCCTTTGGGCTTGCCGGTGGTTCCTGAGGTGTACAGGATGTACAGAGGGTGCTCGGAATCCAGCGGTTCCGCCGGACAGTCAGCGGAAGCAGCCGCCATGAGCTCGTGCCACCAGTGATCCCGGCCCGGCTGCATGATCACGGCGCTACGGGTGCGCTGGTAGACGACAACGCTGCGAACGCTGGGGCAGGAAGCGAGCGCCTCATCCACCGCGGGTTTCAGTTTTACTTCCGCACCGCGACGCCAGGAACCATCCTGGGTGATTACAGCCACTGCCTGGGAGTCATTAATGCGGTCCACCAGCGCATGGGCGGAGAATCCACCAAAGATCACTGAATGCGGCGCGCCGATGCGGGCGCACGCCAGCAGGGCAATTGGCAGTTCCGGAGCCATGCCCATGTAGATAGCGACCCGGTCCCCGCGCTTTACGCCCAGCGATTTGAGTACGTTGGCAAACTTCTGGACCTCGGTGAGCAGCTCCGCGTAAGTAAGCGTACGAACATCACCGGGTTCTCCTTCCCAGATTAGCGCGGTCTTTGTTGCGCGGCCATTGGCGACATTACGGTCAAGGCAGTTGTAGGAAATATTGGCGAGGCCTCCGGTGAACCACTTAGCCCAGGGTGCATTCCATTCCAGGACTTTCTCCCACGGCTTAAACCAGTGAAGCTCGGAAGCAATCCTTGCCCAGAAGGCCTCGGGGTTCTCGGCGGCTTCGCGGTAGAGACGCTGGTAGTCGTCCATGCTTCGGATCTGGGTTTGCGCGGCGAACTCTGCCGGGGGGGCGAACACACGCTCTTCGTGAAGAACGGAATCAATGTTGACCTGATCGTACGTGTCCTTTTGCGCCATGTGTTTGTTGCTCTCCCTGGGCTAAGATTCTCGCGCTCGCAAAGGCCGGATGGGCAGCCATTAGACAAGCCGTCCAATATAGCAGCAGGAGATGGATTTCTGGTCTCCCGTGTGCCGAGCGTCCTGGCATAGCGAACAGTTTGTCACTAAGGCCGATAACCCGAGTCTGCCACGGATTTCATCGATTGCTGTAGTTCGCCAGGCGTAAGTTAGCGATCGTGAACGAACATCCGATGGTTTCGCTCTGTTTGCACTCCCGCTTGGGCAGTCGCTGCGAGTCAATCTCTTTGCAGGACGCGGAATCCTCTGCAAATTTCGAGTAATCTATTTAAGGCCGAACAGTTGCACGCCCGTGGCTCGGCATGGTTCACTCGATAGCTGGTGATCTCTCGGGCAACGATACTTTCATTTCAGTGAGCCGGATGCAGCTTCCCCAGTGTCCCAGTTGTGGCAGACCCGTTTCTGTAGCCGGACGGGAGTGCGTGTGGTGCGCTCGGCGGCGGTGGATTCGCGAAGCCGCGCGCAGCCAATCTTTCATGCTTGCCGCCCTCGCAATGCTGGCGGCGGCCATGTTCGTGTTTACTCACTTCGTTGCCAGGTCTTATGAGCGGGAGCAGCATCGGCAGGCGCAACTCTGGTTTGCCCAAGGACAGGCTGCCCTCCAGGGCGGGGAGATGCAGGAGGCAATCCACAGCCTGCGCAGCGCCCTCGCATATTCGCATGACAATTTCGAGTATCGGCTCATGCTGGCACAGGCTCTGGTACGGGATGAGCGCCTGCGGCAGGCCGAATCCTATCTGCTGGGACTGTGGCAGCAACAACCTGGCAATGGCATGGTGAACCTGGAGCTGGCGCGCATTGAAGCGCGCAACGGAGATTACGAGCAGGCATTGCGTTTCTATCACGGCGCGGTCTTTGGCGTGTTCCCGGAGCGCCCGGAGCGCCCGGAGCTTCGGAGGCGGGAGATTCGTCTGGAGCTTGCGGAGTATCTGCTCCGCGTGGACGCTACCGAGCAGGCGCAAGCGGAACTGATTACGCTGGCGGCAGACCTGCCGCGAGATGCCGCCCTGAATGTGCGGGTCGGTGACCTGTTCCGCCAGTCTGGCGAGCATCGGCGCGCGCTGGGACAGTATCGTCTCGCGCTGGATCTAGAGTCTCGAAACAAGGAAGCCTTGCTGGGAGCAGGCGAAGCAGCTTTTGCTTTGGAGCAATATGCTGACGCAGCGCGTTATCTGCAACGTGCTCTGGCCCAGGAGCCGAAGAACACGCGCGCCACTGAGTTGATGGAAGTAGCCACGCTGGTGCGGCAGATGAATCCGTTTCTTCCTCGGCTCTCCTCGCAGGAGCGGGCGCGGCGCGTGGTTGCTGGCTTCCGGCAGGCACAGGAGCGCGTGGAACAATGCGCCAGCCAGCGTGGCGAGAAGCTGGAAGCGGAAAAGAGAGTGGAAGGCGAATCGCAGCAGGCAGCCGCAAGCTCTCCACCCTCGGAACTGAGAGTCGAAAACGATCGCCTGGCAGAGCTGCGCCCGCGCATGAGCATCGCCGTGGTGGCTCGTACTCCGGACCTGATGGATAGCGCGATGGATGCAGTGGCGCGTGCGGAACAAACCACTTCGCGTCTGTGTGGGCGCGGCGGTGGGCGAGACCAGGCGTTACTGCTCATCACGCAGCAGAGGGAGCAGGCGGCGCAATGACTGAACCAGCAGACTCCCTTTCCGTGGTCACTCCACCGCCCAGGCCATTGTTGAGAGCTCCTGCCATGCTGGCGAGGCTTGGCGAGCTTTCCCGCCCAGGCCTGCGGGAAGAGCGGTTCTTCCTGGTGCTTGCCATCTTCATCGGTATTTTGTCCGGGCTATCGGTGGTGTGCTTTCGCGTTGCCATCGAGTGGACGCACTTCCATCTGCTGGGGTCGGGAGTTCCGCCTACCGGCCTGCGGCTGATTGTTGCTCCGGTTGTGACCGGCTTGGTAATCGCGGCGCTCACCGTGTTTCTGTTCCCGGCCGTGCGCGGCAGCGGCGTGAACCAGACCAAGGCCGCGCTCTACATCTACAACGGCTATATCTCGTTCAAGACGGTGATTGGCAAGTTCCTTACCTGCTCGCTTGCCATCGGTGGCGGCCACCCGCTCGGTCCGGAGGATCCCTCGCTGCAGATTGGGGCTGGCCTGGCCTCGGCGCTGGGACGGCGGCTAAGGCTCTCCCGCGAAAAAATGCGCCTCATCGCTCCCGTAGGAGCGGCAGCGGGCCTGGCGGCGGCCTTCAATACTCCGCTTTCCGCGGTGCTGTTTGTCATTGAGGAAGTGATCGGACGCTGGAGCGCGGGAGTGCTGGGCGCGGTGGTGCTGGCCGCCGTTTCCAGCGTAGTGGTGCAGCGCTGGTTCCTGGGATTTGCGCCGCTGTTTCGTGTACCCGTGTTTGAGCTCACGCATCCTGGCGAGTTGATCGCCTACGCCGTGCTGGGCGTGGTGGGAGGATTCGCCTCCATAATCTTCGCCAAGCTGGTCGGAAATCTGCGGCCACGGCTGCGAGCCCTGCCGCGCTGGACGCGCTTGATCCAACCGGCGGTGGCTGGACTGATCATCGGCACGGTCGGATGTTTGGGCGTCCCCCAGATCATGGGCGCGGGCTACGAATACGTGGATAACGCCATGCACGACCAGTACACCTGGAAGAGGCTGGCGTTGTT
>JBFXAV010000242.1:0-5112 GCA_050183935.1 Candidatus Korobacteraceae bacterium
CTGCCATCGTGCCGCAGAAGCAGGGGCGGAAGGTGACCGGTGTTGGCATAGCTTAAAATTCGCCGCTCATGGTGGTAGACCGCCAGGAAGAGCGTGGCATACTTCTCCGGCGTGGTGCTGCGGTAAAGGTGCCGGTTCAGCATGCAAAGCAGCTCGGAGGGCGAAATGGCTCCCGCTGCGGGAGGCCACATCACCCCGGGCCGCCTACTCGAATCTGTTCCGCTTCCGGCAGAAACCGCGAGCGCGCTGGCTGGTACGTCTTGCAGGCTATAGGCCCGCACGGCGGAATGGATGGTTGCCATCAGTAACGCTGCCGAAATTCCCTTTCCGCTCACATCGCCCAGCGCGATCAGCAGTTGATCGGGGCCCAGACGCAGGAAGTCGTAATAGTCGCCGCTGACGGTGCGCGCCGGTTTGCAAACGCCAAAGACCTCCAACCCTTCCAGTTCTGCCGCCTGTCGAGGGAACAACTGGCTCTGGACCTCCTGGGCGATTGCCAGGTCATCATCCAGGCGCTGCTTCTCGCGTTGCTCAGCGATCAAAGACTCCAGCGACTGAGTCATGGTGTTGAAGGATCGCTCCAGCGCTGCAAGCTGGTCGTCACGTTCCACCTCAATGCGATGAGTTAAGTCGCCGTGCTCCACGTTCTGAGTGGCGTCATAGAGCCGGGTGACGGAGCGCACCATGTTTCGCGTGAGGCGAATTCCTGTCCATAGGGCCAGCAGTTCCACGACTCCAAACACCACCGCGGTCACCGTCAGAATCAACATGCCTAGGTTCAGGGATTCGCCCACCACGCGGAAGAGCCGTGCCTTCAGCAGTGAAGGACGGGTATTCACAATCAGCAGGGCGCCAAAGTCGCGAGTCTGCCCGGTCAACCAATCGGAGACGGGGATGACCACCGGCCCGGTGATCTCAAAATCGAGCAAATTGGCCGCGTCCGGTAAAACCCCAGCACGAATCGGTTCTGCCGTCTGCTGAGCTTGCCCCTCAGCGTCGTTCACTACGGAGATCGTGATCACGCCCAGGCCGGCGGCCACCCTGTCCAGCATCGCTTGGTCTAGGGGCACGCTGGAGATCGCAGTAAGCTTTTCTCCATCGACGTCAACGGTATGGGAAACTCGAAGCAAAATCTGGCCGTGTTCGACCGTGAAACCACGCGTCTCCCATGTGCTGGGATCGCGCGGAGGCGGTACAGGGCGGGCGCCCTCCGACTGCACCGCCACACCGCGGTACCAGACCACGGTCTCGCGGGTTGGAAAAAAGGAAAAACGCGGACCGGAGCGGCGCAGCAACCGCTCGGAAACTCGCCCTTGGTCAGGCAACTGTGCTGCCATGTCAGTCGCCATGCGGGCGTTCATGGCTGCCAGGCCGTTCAGCTCTGTCCGCAAGTCGGAGTTGGCGATGTAGGTAGCAATCTGCCCCCCTAACAGATAGGTGCTCAGCCCTCCCATAAGCAGAAGGAGCACCACAGGGATTACCGCGATGAAGATGTAGGTGATGATCAGGCGGTTGCGCAGCTTCCACATCAGCCGCCGCCGCACCCAGCGACCCCCCAAGATGATGAGCAGCACGGCCGCTGCTCCCCCGGAAAGCAATATCCCGAAATCGATGGCATCGGCTAACGGGGAGGATGCCCCTTGGAGCAGCCACCGGACGGCAAGGAACACAACGCCAAACCCCAGAAATAGCGCTGCCAATTGTCCGGTCTGGCTCCGCGGCACGAAAACGCGCAAGCGGCCGGTCAGATCGCGCTTTTTCAACAAGGCCATGGCTCGACCTTCGGGATTATAGCCGCGTTGGAGTGCTTACACCTGCGACGCTCCTGCGACAGAAGACCCCAAGCCGCGATCAAGGGATCCGGTGGCAAGCTCTAAATCTCCGGGTACATGTCGAAGAACGACTCGACACTCGTGCGCAACTGATTCTCGATCTGTTCTTTGGTCCCTTCCAACACGTGCAAAGTGACGCGTGCTTCGCGACCGTTCTTGAGCTGGATGGCGCCGTCGTGCAGGGATTCTACTTCTTCCGCGGGCAGCAGGCGCATTCCGTAAACGAGCATGAGGTTGGCCATATATGTACGATTCTACAGCCCGGGGGGGCTATAGCCCTTAAGCGCGCACTGATCCCGGCTAGGGCTTTGCAGTGGCGTGCGTACAGCTCTGGGCGTTGAACTTTGGAGCAGGGATTGTGTGCTGCCCTGTGGTTTACAATGCGCCGGTGCCTGGGAAATTCTTCAGAACCGTGTGCCACGTTCATTGCCTGCTGTTGTTCGTGGTGTGTGTACTGGTGCTTCCGGCAGGAGCGCAACAGCAACCGCCGGTGCGTGTGAACGTCCTGAACGTGTGCAACCCCGGCGAGCCCGAAACCAGGCAGATTTCCGCCGCGCTGGAGATGGTTCCTGCTGCCCCGCGCTTCTCGCAGGAGTTTGAGGTGGCTCGCGGGCGCACGGTGCTTCCCGACTCTGGAGTCTCGCATTGGGTGCGGCTGCGCAATGAATTTCCTGCCGGATCACCGTTCAGCAATGCGCAGTATTCGCTGAGTGTAGAATCCGGGTCTGTTACCGAGACACTGATCGTGCGTGTCCGCGAACCCAAAGAGGTTGTGCTGGTGTCGATTGAAGATACCGTTACCGGCGCCGACCCGGCGGCGGTTCTGGCGTCCAATACTCCCGCTGAACGGATCAATGTGGAGCGCTTCGGCAAGGGGTCGCTGGTGCTGGCCCGCTGCCCGCAAGGCGACCAGTCCGCCTACCAGTCGTTGTTCACGCGCGCTACAGCTCTGCTCGCGTCCTATCGGAAAGCTCTGGGCGTTCGCAGCACGGTTGGCGCGGAAATCCAAAAGCTGGGGCCGCTGCCGCGCGCTACGCCCCGTCGCTGACGACGGAGCTGTCTAAGGCTCTGCTCTCGATGATTCGCCTGGAGTGAATCCCTGTCCTCGAAACTTTTCATCATTTACACTCATCTGTTTCCCAGCATGAGCTGTGCGGTGTTTTAAGACCTGCCGCCCCGTCTCGTGCAAATCTCAAGCGAATCATCGATTGATCCGACACTTCATGACACAAGACGTCCGCAAAACCGTGATTATTGGCTCCGGGTGCTCGGGGCTTACCGCCGCCCTCTACACGGCGCGCGCCAATCTCAAACCCTTGGTGTTGCAGGGCCATGAGCCCGGCGGGCAGCTTTCCCTCACCACGCTGGTTGAAAACTTCCCCGGATTCCCTGAAGGCATCCAGGGGCCGGAACTAGTAGAGAACATGCGCAAGCAGGCGGAGCGCTTCGGAGCCGAATATCTCATGGCCGACCTGCTCACTGCCGACCTCAGCGAACACCCGTTCCGCCTCACTCTGGCCGGCAAGGGGGCCATTCTGGCCGAGACGCTCATCATTGCCAGTGGAGCCTCCGCGCGCTGGCTGGGCCTGCCGAACGAACAGAGCCTGATTGGGCATGGTGTCTCCTCCTGCGCCACCTGCGATGGATTTTTCTTCAGCGGTAAGGAGATCGCGGTAATCGGCGGCGGGGACTCCGCCATGGAAGAAGCCACTTTCCTTACGCGCTTCGCGTCGAAAGTCACGCTGATTCATCGGCGAGATGAATTTCGCGCTTCCAAGATCATGCTCGACCGCGCGCGCGCCAACCCTAAAATTGAGTTCTTGACCGACACGGTTGTGGACGACGTGCTCGACGTGGACAAAAAGGAAGTCACTGGCCTACGCCTGCGTAACATCAAGACGGGTAATTCCTGGGATTTCCCAGTCAGCGCCATGTTCCTTGGGATTGGACACATCCCCAACGCCAAGATGTTTGAAGGCCAACTTGATATGGACGAAGAGGGATACCTGATCACCGAGAGAAACGTCTTTACGAAAGTTCCCGGTGTCTTCGCCAGTGGCGACGTGCAGGATCGCCGTTACCGCCAGGCAATCACCGCCGCCGGCACAGGCTGCATGGCCGCTCTCGAAGCCGAAAAGTTTCTGGAGGAGATGGGCGAGTAGGCGGCAGCGGAGGGTTACAAAGATTTACTCGGTTTTTCTTGTACACGAATGAGCCGGACTGAAGACCGCCACTCCCTTGCCAACCCAAGGGCAAGGTGTAACCATCGCGTGTAGCAATGGCACGTCCCGCTGATTTCTTTCAGGCCTTGCGATTTCCACGAAACCCCGGAGCTCCATGCTGAGGTGGCTCGTTCTCCAGCTTTCCTCGAACCGCAGGCTGCGCGCCTTCGCGGAGCACTCCTCGCTGGGGCAGCGCATCTCTGGCCGCTTTGTAGCCGGTATCACCCCCATGGAAGCCCTGGCTACCGTGCAGCGCGTTAACCAACGTGGTTTTTCTGCCAGTATCGACAGCCTCGGCGAGAACGTATCCAGCGCAACGGAAGCCCGCGCCAGCGCCGAGGTGTACCACAGACTGCTTGGCGAGATCGCCGCCCGTGGCCTGAACGCCAACGTCAGCCTCAAGCTTACGCAAATGGGCCTCGACATTGACGAAGGCCTGGCCCGCGAACTAGTCACCAAAATCGTTGCCAAGGCAGCACTATGTGGGAGTTTCGTCCGTGTCGATATGGAGGGCTCTGCCTACACCGAGAAGACGCTGGAGATCGTGCGCGACATCCATGCACTGCATCCGGGACACATTGGCGCAGTCATTCAGGCCTACCTGCGGCGCAGCCGCGAGGACGTAGAGCGCCTGCTTGGGGAAGGCATCCGAATACGGCTTTGCAAAGGCGCATATCAGGAGCCGCCGGACATTGCGTTTGAAAGCAAATCCCAAGTGGAAGCCAGTTTTGTAGACCTGATGAAGCGGCTGTTGAAGAGCGGCGTCTATCATGGCATCGCCACGCACGACCCGCGCATGATCACCGAAACCCAGCGCTTCTCCCGGTCGGAAGGTATCTCCCCAAATTCTTTCGAGTTCCAGATGCTCTACGGCATCCGCCGCGATTTACAGGAGAAGATTTTGCGCGAAGGCTGGCGCATGCGGGTGTACATTCCCTTCGGTCCGGCCTGGTATCCGTACCTGATGCGCCGCATCGCCGAACGCCCGGCAAACCTGGCATTCGTGCTCAGAAATTTGCTGCGCGGATAAAGGATTAGCCCCGTTCCCGCGTTCTACA
>JBFXAV010000243.1:0-5101 GCA_050183935.1 Candidatus Korobacteraceae bacterium
GGGCAGTTCGACTATCGCGATGACTCTTTCGGGCCCAAGGCAGGTGGAAACTACGTCTTTCAATACTCCTGGTATAACGACCGGCAGCTCGGCGCTTTCGATTTCCGCCGCATGGACGTAGATTTGCAGCAGTACATCCCGTTCTTCAATAAGACGCGGCGAATCGCACTGCGCGCGAAGGCCACGTTTACGGAATCCGATGCCGGGCAGAGCGTGCCTTTTTATCTGCAACCGATTCTGGGAGGCTCTGACGACCTCCGTGGTTATCGCTTCTTCCGCTTCAGCGACCGCAACATGGTGGTCTATAACGCGGAGTATCAGTGGGAGATCTTTTCCGGTCAGGAGGGAGCCGTATTCGCCGATGCCGGAAAAGTTATGCCTCGGCGTGGGCTGCTGGGTATTTCCAACCTGGAATCCGACGCCGGCTTCGGGCTTCGCTTCAATGTGAGGAACCGCACCTTCCTGCGCTTTGACATAGCCTTCAGCCAGGAGGGTTTCCAGATGTGGTTTAAGTTCAACGATATTTTCAACTCCCGGCAATTTGGCACGTCGGCAGGGCAGCCGATTTACTAAGAAGCCATGTGCAAGAAAATGCAACGGAAGTTTCTGCGCGAATCCTGTATGAAAATGCCGCTTGCTCGACGAATTGGTTGCTTGCTGATTGCTTGGTCTCTGCTGCTGCTGCCGGCAATTCTGGCGGCGCAGAAGTTTTATCCCGACGATCCGCTGAAGCACGAGTTGCCGCCGCGCCCCGTGGGCGAGCTCAAGGAGCGCAAGCTCAGCGACTACTACGATCTCTTCAGTCACCAGTTCGCCACCTTGGGCGAGCGCCAGCCCGAGAAGGGGCCGCCCATCCGCGCACTAGGCACAAGTTCCATCGGTGAGCCGCTCGAGGGCGCATGGTGGGTCCAACGACACTACTACCAGCGCATGACGCTGGAGCAACTGCGCGCAGGCGCAGGAACTACCACGCCGGCTCCCGGCAAGTGGACGGTGGTATCCGCGAAGAACGAAGGCGTCACTCCCGGATTCGTAATTTTGGATTCCGCAAATCGGCGCTTCTTCATCAAGTTTGACCCGCTCACCAATCCGGAGATGGCGACCTCCGCGGACGCCATAACCTCGCGGTTGTTTTATGCCATGGGGTATCACGTGCCGGAGAATAACCTGGTGTACTTCGAGCGTGATCAACTCGAGTTAAAGCCAAACATCAAGCTCAGTGACGCTGCCGGCAAGGTGCGGAACATGAGAGACCGCGACCTGACGGAAATTCTGATCAAAGTCCCAAAGACCGCCGATGGACGTTACCGGGCTACGGCATCGCTGGCATTGCCAGGGCGGCCGATTGGGCCTCCACGTTATTACGGAACCCGCACGGACGATCCTAACGACGTCGTCCCCCATGAGCACCGCCGCGATCAGCGAGGCCTGCATGTGATCGACGCGTGGGTGGACCACGACGATTCCCGCGCCATCAACAATCTCGACGCCATTGTGGAACTGGACGGCGTTCGTTCCGTACGGCATTACCATCTCGACTTCGGATCCACGCTGGGCAGTGCAACACAGAAGGCCAACAGTCCGCGCAGCGGAGCGTACTTCTTCTCCTGGAAGGAGTCGGCAAAGCAACTGTTCACGCTGGGATTGGTTCCGCAGTACTGGGCGCTGGCGGATTATCCGGACTATCCTTCCGTTGGAAAGTTCGAATGGGAAGTGTTCGACCCCGAGCGATGGGTTCCGGAGTATCCCAATCCCGCCTTCCTGAACCGCTTGCCAGATGATGAGTTCTGGGGAGCGAAACTGGTAACCGCATTCACCGAGGAGGAGATTCGTGCCATCGTCGGCGCCGGTCAGCTCAGCGACAAGAAAGCCGAAGACTGGCTTGTGCAATGCCTGATCGAGCGCCGTAACAAGATCGGACGCGCATATTTCGCCAAACTGCTTCCTCTGGATCGCTTCCAAATTGAAGGCAACAAGTTGAATTGGGATGACGTTGGACACCGCCTGGGATATACGCCAGCGGTGGACATTTCCATCCAGTGGGCGGACTTTGACAACTCCGCTGGTACGCGTACTCCAATTACTGGAGCGCAGTCGGCGGAACTGCCGCAGCGCACCTCCGGATATAGCGTCGCCACGCTGACTTCAAAATCGAAACCCTCGCATCGCGTAGAAGTCTTTGTTCGATACGGCACCGGTGGAGTCGAGGTTGTGGGAGTCGAGCGTTTTTGGTAACCAGAGAACAACCCGTTCGCCCCCGCGTGCCGGAAGACCGGCCGGAGTATCAGTCACGCCCGGAATTGCGTTCCGTCCAGAGCTTTCCACAGTTCCGCACCATTGGCGAGCCGCCCAAGAGCGGGCTGGAGCGATTTCTCAGCCACTTCGCGGATGTTCGTGCGGGCGAAGGTCCGGGAGTGCTGCTGCTCGCGCTCAACGTCTTCCTGCTATTGTTTGCCTACTATCTGCTGAAGACGGTGCGCGAGACTCTGATCCTTACCGAAGGCGGCGCGGTGGTCAAAGCGTATTCCAGCGGCGGCCAGGCACTGCTGCTGATGGGCCTGGTGCCGCTGTACGGATACATTGCAACCAAGATTGTCCGCATCAAGCTGCTGCTCGGCATGCTGGGATTTTTTATTCTGAACCTTGCCATCTTCTATCTTGCGGGAATCGCGGGAGTGCGCGAGGGCGTCGCGTTCTTCATCTGGGTCGGCATCTTTAATGTTTTTGTCATCAGCCAAGTCTGGGCATTTGCCAACGACCTCTACACCGAAGGCCAGGGCAAACGGCTGTTTCCGTTGATTGGCATTGGCAGCAGCCTGGGCGCGTGGCTAGGCGCGCAATCCGCGGAGCGCATGGTATCGCTGTTTGCGCTCGGTCCGTACCAGCTACAACTGATCGCCGCCGTGCTGCTGGGACTATGTGGCGTGATCCTGGTGGCGGTGAACCGCGTGGCCACCAAATCGTCCGTGCCGGAGATGGCCAGCCATGCCGAGCAGCCGCTTGGCCCGGAAGGCGGCTTTTCGCTGGTGTTCCGCAGCCGCTACCTGTTGCTGATTGCCGGATTAACGCTGTTGCTCAATGTCGTCAACTCCAGTGGCGAGTTCCTGCTGGGCTCCCTGGTCTCTGAGCGTGCACAGGCTCTTCATCCCGGCGACGTGGCAGCTCAACGCATCTTTGTGGGAAGCTTCTACGGCAGCTTTTTCGCAATCGTCAATCTGCTCGGATTTCTGTTGCAGGCGTTCGGCGTCTCACGAATTTTTAAGCATCTCGGCGTGCGGCAATCGCTGTTTGTGCTGCCAGTAATCTCGCTGTTCAGTTACTCGATCTTGGCATTCGTACCTCTGCTCGGACTGGTACGGGCGGTCAAGACCGTAGAGAACGCTACGGATTACTCTCTCCAGAACACACTCCGGCAGGCACTCTTCCTGCCAACGTCTCGCGAGGCGAAGTACAAGGCCAAAGCAGCCATCGATACCTTTTTCATGCGAGCCGGAGATGTGCTTCAGGCAGGGGTCGTGGGCCTGGGCACAACACTGCATTTTGCTTTCACTGGTTTCGCCTGGCTGAACGTCGGCTTTACGCTTTTATGGCTGACGGTTGCGGCGGGACTGGCTCGGCAGCATCGGAAGATGGGTTTTTAACGCTCAACAAAATGCTCTGGTGAGAAGCCAGAAGCGCTTCCAGCGGATTCCCCGAAGACTGAGCGTTGTGGACCTCCGAGTCCACTTGCAGCATGCCACGCAGCAGCGCGAAATGCTGCGATGGCAGCGCCGTTTCCAGGTATTCCACTCCCAGCCCGCGCAGCAGGCGGTCTTCGCTGTGCAGCGCGCGAAACGCCAGCTTCAGGGGATCACGAGGGAGCACAATCGCAAGCAGGCTGAACACGTGTTCCAGCGACTGGTGCGAACGTCCGCGCAGTACCTCATCGAGATAAGCCGCTTGGCTGTGCCAGTCGTCGCGATTTTCCAGAAGCCGCCGGCTGGCCCAGATGCCGTGCGAGACGGACAGCTCCTTTTCCACGACCTCCATCATGCGGGAAGCGTTAAAACGTAATCCGGTACTGGAACGGTTCATAAATTCCAGTGCCCGGCTGCACTGGAAGCGAATTTCAAACCGCTGATCGTCCAGCGCCTCCTGCAGCGCTTCCACGGTTCGTTGCGTGGGATGCTGAGCCAGGATGCGGGGAATGCGGCGGCGCACGGAAAAGTCCTGGCTGCGATCCAGCAGGCAGTCGGCAAGCTGGCCGGCCACTCCGCTAAGGTGTGCTTCGAGGTAGTGCCTTGCCTCCTCGGTGACCTCATCCCACGCAAGCAGGCGAATCGTCTGCGGGACGACTGCTGCATCGAAAGTTTGCAGTTGCGCAAGATCCCTGCGCACCTCTACCGCCACTCCGCTGCGCAGCACGCGCAGCCGGTCGAGAGAGGGCTCCGTTCGCTGTGAGCGCGCAGCTGCCTCGGCCAGGACATGCGAAGTCGCAGGTGAAGGCGGCGCGCTGTCCGCCTTGATGAGAGGAATCGAGCGCATCAGGGCCGATAACGTGGTGGAATCCTGAACATCGGCGGTATCGAGCTCCACGGCGCGGTGCTTCAACCCATGCTCAAGTACGCGGAGATAGGCGCGATCCATGCGGGCGCTGATCCATATGCACACACCAGCAAATAAGATCATCAGGACCAGCAGCGGGCGGACGGCCGAAGCCAGCCCCAGCATCAGGAATCCCTGAACTGCGACCGCTGCGACCACATCGCCCATGCGGTCGCAGCCGGCGTCGATTGCGGTTTTAACCGCGCGCTTCTCGTGCGCCGGAACCGGCGTGAAGAACAGTTCGTAACCGGCGCGAAACAACGATCCCCGCAAGGCCGCCTCGCTGGCGCGCGTGGCCAGCAGAGGAACGAAACCTGGAATCCAGAAGGATGCGATGCCTCCGGTCGCGATCACTATCGGCAATGCCATCACAGTGCGGCCCAGGCCAAAGACACGCAGTGCTATTGGCGTAACAAATCCCTGCAGGAGGAATGCCGCTGTCTGAATTCCCGCGTAGAAGAAAGCAAAGAACCGCGCCAGGTCAGGGCCTTTTCCATATGTTGCGACGGCGCTGCTC
>JBFXAV010000244.1:0-5079 GCA_050183935.1 Candidatus Korobacteraceae bacterium
TCTGCTCTGTGCTCTCACGTTATACCTCTCTCACGGTAGCCGCTTCTCCGGCGTAATCTGCTTCGGATCCACCCGTAACTCCAACAACGCGGGCTTTCCAGATGCCAGAGCGCGCTCGAATGCTGCCGCAAAAGCTCCGGTTGTATCTACTCGTTCTGCATAGGCTCCGAAAGATTGCGCCAGCGTCACGAAGTCCGGTGTGAGCAGGTCGGTAGCGCACACGCGTCCGGGAAAGCGCCGTTCCTGGTGCATGCGAATTGTCCCGTACATGCCGTTGTTCACCACCAGGAAGATCACTGGCGCGCCGTATTGCACGGCGGTTCCCAGTTCCTGCGGGTACATCAGGAAGCATCCGTCACCCGCGAAGCAGACGGAGATGCGCTCCGGGTAACGCAGCTTTGCTGCGATGGCTGCGGGCACTCCATAACCCATCGATCCGCTGGTTGGAGCCAATTCCGTGCGGAAGCCTCTGTACTTGTAGAAGCGGTGTACCCACACGGTGTAATTTCCCGCGCCGTTGGCGACGAATGCATCCGCCGGGAGCCGCTCGGAGAGCCATGTAACTACCTCGGCAAGATCAACGCCGCTGCTCGGACCCGCGGAAGGAATGCCGCTGAACTTCTCATAATCGCGTCTGGCATTTTCGGTCCACTTCTTCCATTCGGGATTCGCGGACAACGACAGGCTTTCCAGCGCCAGCGCGAATAAGCCCGGCGATGCGTTGATGGCAACATCCGGCTGGAACACGCGGCCAAGCTCCTCCGCTCCGGAGTGGATGTGAACCAGCCGCTGCGATATTCGTGGCGGGCGTAGCAAAGTGTAGCCCGCTGTGGGAATGTCGCCGAGCCGTGTGCCGAGTGCAATCACAAAGTCGGAGGTCTTTACCAAATTTGCAGCATAAGGGGCCATCCCCAGACCAAGATGTCCGGCGTAGCAGGGATGGGTATTGTCGAACAGGTGCTGGCGGCGGAAGGCAGCGAGCACCGGCAGAGTATTAGCCTCCGCAAACTTCTCAACGGCTTTCTTGCCTTCTTCGGACCAGACAGAGCCACCGACAATGAGCACCGGACGTTCAGCGCGGCTGAGTTCCGCGCGAAATTCTTCTATATGTTCATGCGTCGGCTTTGCCTGGACCGGCTGAAACGGCAAGGTATCTGCCACGCTGGCAGCCTCTGCGAGCACGTCTTCCGGCAGCGCAAGCACCACCGGACCGGGACGCCCCGAAGTTGCAGTGTGGAAGGCGCGCAGAATGTACTCCGGGATGCGTGTGGCGCTTTCGATTTCCGCCACCCACTTTGCCATGGGCGCAAACATTTGCCGGAATTCCACTTCCTGGAACGCCTCGCGTCCGCGCACATCTCGCGCGACTTGCCCAATGAACAGGATCATTGGGGTGGAATCCTGCGACGCGGTGTGTACGCCAGCAGAGCCATGGCTGGCGCCGGGGCCGCGCGTGACAAAGCAAATGCCGGGACGTCCGGTGAGCTTTCCGTCCGCCTCGGCCATGTTGGCGGCCGCACCCTCATGACGCGCGACGACAACCTGAATCTTTGGGATGTCATACAGTGCATCGAGCACATCGAGATAACTCTCACCCGGGACGCAGAAGACGCGGTCCACGCCGTGAACGCGCAGCGCATCGGCAAGGATGCGGCCTCCGGTGCGCGGAGCAGGGCTGCTCGCCGTCTCAACCGATGGTGTGCTTTTGGTAATTGTGCTTTCAGGCATTGCTGACCTTTATCAGAGGTTGTTCGGTGCTCTCAAGTTCCTGTCCGCGGGTCTCCGGCAGCATTGAGGTCGCAATCAGCACCAGCACGTACGCGCATACGGCGCAGATTCCAATGGCCGGTCCAAGGCCCATCGTTCCGCCAGCATATCCCACAATTGCCGGCACAAACGACCCCACGGCACGGCCGGTGTTGTAAGAAAAACCTTGTCCCGTGGCTCGCACGCGCGTGGGAAACAGCTCCGCAAAGGTAGCGCCCATTCCGGCGATGATTCCGGACTGGAAGAATCCCAGCGGAAATCCCATCAGCAGTACGGCATTATCGCTAAGTGGAGCCAGCGTGTAGGTGGCAACCGTAGCGGCGGCGCACAGCGATGTAATCACGAAGGTCTTGCGGCGTCCCAGCCAGTCACTGAGGTGGGCACTGCAAACGTATCCGAAAAATGATCCGCAGATGTTCACTGCCAGATATCCGCCCGTGCCCAGCACAGAAAGATTGCGCACGGTTTTCAAGTACGTAGGCAGCCAGGTCAGGATGGTGTAGTTCCCGCCCAGGCCTCCAGCTGCCAGCATGGCGGCTAGTGCGGTTCTCCTGCGAAGTGCGGGACCAAAAATTTCTAGAAAGCGGAACCCATCACTCGCCTTGTCTGCGGCCCTCGCTTTCTGGAAAATTTCCGGCTCTTCTACATGGCGGCGAATCCACAGGGTGAAGAATGCGGGCAGAATCCCTAAAAAAAACAGCACCCGCCACGCCATCTCGGGCGAAACCAGGCTGAACACCAGCGTAAACAGCAGCACCGCCGCTCCGTACCCTACGGACCAGCCGCTTTGCACGCTCCCAACGGCACGTCCGCGAATGCGCTTGTCGATCACCTCGCCCATCAGCACCGCGCCTGCGGCCCACTCTCCTCCGAAGCCCAGGCCTTGCAGGCTACGCGTTACTAAAAGCTGTTCGAAGGACTGCGTGAATCCGGAAAGAAACGTGAACGTCGCGAACCAAATGATGGTCAGGCGCAGAACTTTGGCGCGACCGATGCGGTCAGCGAGGATGCCCGCGATCCAGCCACCGAGGGAAGAGAACAGCAGCGCGGCGGTTCCCAGCATTCCCGCCTGGCCTTGCGACATGCCCCACAGCGCAATCAGAGTGGGCATGACCACGGCATAGAGTTGGACGTCCATGGCATCGAGTGCCCATCCGGTGAAGCATGCCCAGAATGTGCGGCGCTCTCGCTGCGACATGCTGGTAAACCATGTTGCCAAGTTCGTCTCCCAAGAACACTGAAGATGCGACGCCGGTTGGGCATCATACATCGTCTCGCGGAACTGGTCGCTTTTAGGAACTGGCCGTTGTGCTTTTGAACGTGTGACTTGGAATGCGAATCTGATTAGAATCGCAAACGCACGCGGGTGCTCTTAAACATGAAGATCAAGATTGTCTTTTGTATTCTTGTTATCGCTTTTACCACAGCGGCCGCTCAGCAGGCTCCTTCGAATCAGCAGGCGCAACCATCCGGCACGAACCGCCAGAATCCCGAACGCCCCCGCGAGTATCCGCCAAATGATCGCATCGGCATCGACATTGACCGCTTCGTCGGGCATCCGTCGGCGGCCGTGACGCGGGTTTCTCATGAAGTCATCCTGACGCAATCGATCCTGCGAGCCGGTGATCCGCACAATTCCGGCGAACCGGGCGCAGTGCTCGAATACCGCAAAGACTTCGCAGTTGGCACGCTGCTGCCGAACAACGCCACCCCGCAGGTGAAGCTGCCCTTGCAGCAAATCTTCTATATCCAAACCGGGCAGGGGAGGCTCGACGACGGATCGCAATATTGGGATCTGCGCGAGGGCATCGCCGTGCTTATTCCACAAAATGTGCCGCACCGCATCACCAACACCGGCGATGAGCCTCTAAGCATGTTGATGCTGAGTTGGGAGAATCCTGCCGGGGTGACCCCGCGGAAGGGCATTCTGGTGCGCGATGTTCGAGTGCTGCCGTTTGCCGAGCAGAATGCCCACTGGAATTACATGGCGAAGAACCTCTTCCATCCCTCGGACGGGCTGCACCAGAACGAAAAAGTGCTGGTCGTGTACGTGCCGCCGGTAGCGATGGGCGGTCCACACGCTCACCCTCCGCACTGGGAGGAGGTATGGACGAACCTTGGCCCGGAGAGTGCCTTTCTTATGCTGGGTAGCGAGCTGCGGGAAATGCCGGTGAACACCGGATTTATTGCGCCTCCCAATGGCCAGACGGTGCATTCCGTGCTGAACACCAGCAGGAACAAAGTTCAGGCGTTCTTTTATTTCGCCCGCTACACTACCCCCGCGCCGGATGACTTCGGCGATGCGGGAACAGTTCCGGGAAAACCACTGCGATAGAGTCAAAGATAATCAGATTCGGGGGAGAAAATTTTCACAGGATTACGGGCAAAGTTAACTTGCAACTTGCAAGTCAGATTGTTATTTTCCCTTGGTGCCAGGGAAGCCTAAGGCAAAGCGCCGTTCCGGCTGCCCGGTGAGCATCTCGCTGGAAGCGCTGGGAGATCGCTGGTCGCTGCTCATTATTCGCGACCTGATGGTGCGGGGCTTTCACACCTTCAAGCAGTTCCAGAATTCCGGGGAGGGCATTGCAACCAACATTCTGGCGGACCGCCTGCAGAAGCTCGAGGCGGTAGGACTCATCTCAACGGAACGCGATGAGTCCGACCGCCGCAAAGTGATTTATCGTCTGACGGAGAAGGGAATTGATCTTGCTCCGGTGATGTTGGAACTGCTGATCTGGGGCGCGCGCCACGAACAAACGGGGGCTCCGCCAGAGCTGATCACCATGCTCGAAACCAGGCGTGAGCAAACTTTGTTGGAAGTGAGGCGACGGTGGCAGGAGCGTGACCTGACGCCGATGATTCCAAGTTTTGCAAAAGTGACCGGTGATGGCAACGCAAAGCACAATCGATAACCTTGCCGGTTGATCAATAAACAAGGAGGAAGGTTCAATGCAGGTGGTCGCTTATCTGAATTTCCCTGGTACCTGCGAAGAGGCATTTAAATTTTATGAACAGTGCATAGGGGCGAAATTCGAATTTTTTCGGCATGAAGGCACTCCCATGGCCGAGCATGTTCCGCCGGAGTGGCAAAAGAAAATCATGCATGCCACGCTTCGGATGGAAGACGGCGTCCTGATGGGATCAGATGCGCCTCCAGATCACTATCAGAAGCCGCAGGGATTTGCGGTGGCGTTGCAGATGAAGGACCCGGCGCAGGCCGAGAAAGTCTTCAGTGCCCTGTCTGAAAAGGGGCAGATACAGATGCCGCTGCAGGAGACATTCTGGGCGGCGCGCGTTGGGATGCTGGTGGAC
>JBFXAV010000245.1:0-5058 GCA_050183935.1 Candidatus Korobacteraceae bacterium
CGACAGCTCCGCCCGCGGCCGCTTCCGGAACTCCCGCGACTCCCGCGAAGGCAACAACTCAAGCACCTGCACCCCCGCAGCGGCGAATGATTGTTCCCCAGACCGGCCCCCGTCCGGTGTATCAGGCTCCACCGCCGCGACCGGGCGTGCCCGCGGCATCGACCGGGCCGCGACCAGCTCCGGGGCGTCCGGTGCCGGGGCAGCCGATTTTTCAGCGTCCGAGGCCGGCAATGCCGCAGCGTCCCTCAACGGGGCCGGGCGGCCGCAGGCCGATGCATCCGACGCGTCAGTCTCCAACAGGAACAACGCCAGGACGGCCGCTTGGCGTAGGCCCAGGTGGTGGCCCGCCGCCAGCGCGGCCCGCGGGACGTCCGGGAGCTCCATCACGCAGGCCGGGGCAGCGTTATGTTCCGCGCGGGGTGAAGGAAGGCCCGATGAAGGGCTTTGTGCCTCCGCCGCGCATGCAGGTTTCGAACGAGCCGCTGCCCATCACGCGCACGATTGAGATCGCGGAAGGCATCAGCGTAAAAGACCTGGCGGAAAAAGTAGGAGTCCGCGCCAAGGATCTGATCGCACGGCTGGTGGCGCGCGGAGTGTTTGCCACCATCAACCAGACGCTGGATGCGCAGCTCGCGACCGATATGGCCCGCCAGTTCGGGGCGGAGACGAGCGTGATCACGTTCGAGGAGCAGGCGTCGAAAGAGATGGGCGGCGCAGGCCTGACCGAAGAGGCCGTGGCTACGGCGACCGCCACGCGTCCTCCGGTGGTCACTATCATGGGCCACGTCGATCATGGCAAGACTACGCTGCTGGATTCCATTCGCGTGGCGAATGTGGCCGGCGGCGAGGCGGGTGGCATTACGCAGCATATCGGCGCCTATAAGGTCACCATCTCTGACAAAAGCTCCCCGGCATTCGGGCGGCAGATCGTCTTTATTGATACACCCGGTCACGAAGCCTTTACCCGCATGCGCGCACGCGGCTCCAAGGTGACGGATATCGTGGTGCTGGTGGTGGCGGCGGATGACGGCGTGATGCCGCAGACACTGGAAGCGATCGATCACGCCAGGGCGGCCAACGTTCCAATCATTGTGGCGGTCAACAAGATTGATAAGCCGGGCGCGCTGCCGGACCGCGTCAAGAAGCAACTGGCGGACCGCGGCCTGATGCCCGAGGACTGGGGCGGAACCACGGTGTTTGTGGATGTTTCCGCAAAACAGAAGACCAATTTGAACCTGCTGATGGAAATGATCTGCCTGGTGGCCGATCTCCAGGAAGTCAAGGCCAACGCGGACCGTTCGGCGCAGGGCACGGTGCTGGAAGCAAAGATCGACCGTGGTCGCGGCAGCGTGGCGACTATTCTGGTTCAGAACGGTACGCTGCGGGTTGGCGATTACTTTGTGGTGGGCAATACGCATGGCAGGGTACGCGCCATGTTTGATGATCGCGGCAACGCGCTCGAAGAAGCTCCGCCCTCTACTCCGACGGAGATTCTTGGCCTGGAAGGGCTGCCGGAAGCGGGCGACCAGTTTGTGGTTGTGGCGGACCGGGACAAGGCGCGCGGAGTTTCCGAATACCGGGAACAGAAGGCGCGCGAGGCGGCGCTGGCGAAGAGTTCGCGAGTTTCGCTTGAGAACCTAGCAGAGGACATCAAGAATGCCGGGGTCAAGGACCTTAACATCATCTTGAAAGCCGACGTGCAGGGCTCGGTTGAGGTGCTCTCCGATCTGCTGGTGAAGCAGTCGACCGACAAGGTGAAGGTGAAAATCCTGCGCAGCGGGGTCGGAGCCATCAACGAAGGCGATGTGCTGCTGGCATCGGCGTCGAACGCTATCATTATTGGCTTCAGTGTGCGTCCCGAGCGGAAGGCGCAGGAACTGGCGGAGCAGGACAAGGTGGACATCCGCCTGCATTCGATCATCTACGAGCTGCAGGATGAGGTGAAGAAAGCCATCTACGGAATGCTGGAGCCGGTGTACCGCGAGGTGGAACAGGGCCGCGCCGAGGTACGCAACACCTTCCGTATCCCGAAGGTTGGGATGATTGCTGGTTGCTATGTACAGGATGGCTCGATCAAACGCGACTCCGAGGTGCGCCTGTTGCGTGACAACGTAGTGGTGTTCAAGGGCAAGGTCGCTTCCCTTCGCCGATTTAAAGAGGACGTTTCCGAAGTTCGCAATGGCATGGAGTGCGGTATCTCCATCCAGAACTATGGAGATGTGAAGGTCGGGGACGTAATTGAAGCGTTCGTGACCGAGCAGGTTGCAGTGGAAGTGCCCGCGTAGGGAGAACAAACTCCAACTTACGGGAGTCGGCCCTTGCGAGAAAGATGACGAGGGTAGTTTAAGGACTGGCTGCTTACGGCCGGTCCTTCTCCTTGCAATTTAAACTCTGATGATCAGGCTGCTACTGATCCCCTGAGGGCAATTTCGACTCAGGCGAAAACGCCTGGCAGGATATCTTGATTGCGTTTCTCACTCTCGAACTCCGTATTGAGGGGGCGCACTCCCTGAAAGAGAAGCGGCAGGTGTTGCGCAGTCTCAAGGACCGGCTACGGGCGCAGTTTAACGTTTCGGTGGCGGAGCTGGAGACTACAGACCTGTGGCAGCGCGCGACCGTGGGCGTGGTGAGCATTTCAGGCTCATCCGACTACCTGCGCGGACTGATGGTGAGTGTGGAGCGGGCGGCAGCGCGCATTGTTAATAATGCCGGAGCCGAACTGGCGGACTCCTTTATTGAGTACTTCCGCGAGATTCCAGAGGACCGGATGCTGCTCGATGCGGGATCCGAGGATGCCGGATCGGAGTTCTCCGGCTGATTTCGCGCCTAACGTGGGGCTTCCCTCAGCGACCGTGGCGGTTTAAAGTTTCTTTTCTCAATTTGGAGCCCTGAACAGCAGGCGGGCTGCAACGGGCCCGCCCGTGCAGTGCCATCTCGACGGAGGAACTTGTATGAAGCAGTGGCTGGTAGTGGGAGTGATGATGGTATTCACAGTCGCCCCGGCGTTGGCGCAGCTTGTACCGCACAATCCGGAAGGAATTACCCAAGGGCACGTCCACCTTCTAAGCAAGGACGTGGACGCAAACAAAGCCCTGTTCCTCGCGATCGGGGGCAAGGAGGTCAGTAAGGGCAACCTGCAATTGATCGAGTTCCCGGGCAGCTACGTGATGCTGCGGCGCGGCGAGCCATCCGGTCCTTCGGAAGGTTCTACGGCTGACCACTTCGGTTTCATGGTCAAGGACATGGCCGATGCCGTCGCAAAGTGGAAGGCAGCGGGCGGAACCGTGGAACCCGGCACCGCGCAGCAGTGGTTCTATACCCTGGACCGCGCCAAGATCGAAGTGTTCGAAGATAAGAAGCAGGAGATACCTATCCGCTTCGATCACGTGCATATGTTTCCCAGCGCGGATAAGGAATCGGAGACCTGGTACGTAAAGAACTTTGGCGCGGTGCCAACCAACCGGAATTCGCCGAATTATGAAGAATCCCGCATTCCGGGCGCCTTGCTGAAGTTCCAACGCAAGCAGGGCAAGCTGGCTCCCTCGAAGGGGCGGGCGCTGGACCACATTGGTTTCGAAGTGAAGAACATTGAGCAGGTCCGGGCGAAGCTCGAAGCGGCCGGAGCGAAGTTTGATGGGGATACCAGGAACGTTCCGAACACAAATCTGAAAGTTGCTTTCTTTACAGATCCCTGGGGAACGTATGTGGAGATCTCTGAGAATCTGGCTCCGTAGAGAGGGTGTGTGGAACCAGCGGGATTGAACCGGATTGGGTGGGGTTGCATCAGTACTGGTATGCACGAGCAACGCGGACGGCAGCACCATATGGAGCGTCTGAGCGAGGCGCTGAAAGAGGAGATCGCCACTCTTATTGAGGGCGAGCTGGAAGATCCGCGCATTGGCCTGGCGACGGTTTCGGAGGTGCAGCTTGCGCATGATGGCCGCTCGGCCCAGGTGCTGGTCGCAGTTTCCGGGGATGGTGACGAGGCGGTCCGCACACTGGAGGGACTGGCCGCCGCGCGCAACTACATTCGTCGCGAGGTAGGCAGCCGCCTGCGGTTGCGCTCGGCTCCGGAGCTGTATTTTCGGCTGGACAAGTCCGAGCAATACGAGGCTAGAATCGAAGAACTGCTGAAACGAGTAAGCCGAAGAAAAAAGGCGTAATGCCCGGGGGCTGCTTCAGGCTTCTGCTCGGCGATAGTGTGGGATTTTCGCAGAATTCAATCTACGAACAGAAATCAGGAGAGGCTTTTCCGGGAGGCGTGCGTTCCGGCCGAGGGTGGTAGGTCCGTGGGGGAGATGTTGCAAAAAGTACTAGAGGAGGTTGGACGTCGCGACCGGTTCGTCCTAACCTCCCATGCGCGGCCCGATGGCGATGCCGTGGGTTCGGCGCTGGGCTGTGCAGCAATCCTGCGGAACATGGGCAAGCAAGCGGAGGTGGTGCTGCCCACGGGCGTTCCGGTTATCTACCAGGCGCTGCCGTTTGCCGATCGCGTGGTGCAGGCGACGCAGGTGAATGGCGCATACGAAGCCGCGATTCTGCTGGAATGCGACAGCGTGCAGCGCACCGCGCTGCACGGGCTGGAAAATCACTTCCTGATTAATATTGACCATCATCGCAGTGGGCGTCCATTCGCCAACGTGAACTGGATTGACCCCAACGCCTGCGCCACGGCGGAGATGATTTACCGGCTGGCGCGCGCCGCCGGCGCGACTGTGACTCCCGAGATTGCAACCTGCCTCTACACTGCGGTGCTGACAGACACAGGATCGTTCAGCTACGGCGGCACCAGCGAGCGCACGTTCGCGCTGGCACAGGAACTGGTGCGGTGCGGGGCTGACCCGGTACAGATTGCCCAAAGGATTTACTTCCGCAGGCCAGCTTCCAAGGTACGGCTGATGGGGGCGACGCTCAGCACCCTGCAGATGGACGGTGACATTGCCTGGATTACCGTTACACGCGAGCAGATGGAGCAATGTGGAGCGAGCGACGAGGACTGTGAAGGGCTGGTGAACTATGCCCTTACGGTCGATGATATTGAGGTGGCGCTGTTCTTCC
>JBFXAV010000246.1:0-5050 GCA_050183935.1 Candidatus Korobacteraceae bacterium
CCTACCTGGTGAACACGCAATCGGCTCGTGCTTGTCCCACGGTTACGGCCACGCCCGCTTCGGTGAAGGCCGCATTCACCAAGGAAGGGGACATGTTCAAGGAAAAGGGCCTGATCTGGAAGGACACGCTCATTTGCCTGGACGATCCCAAGATGGCTCATCGCCAGATGCTCGAGGACTGGCAGGAGATCCTGGGGTTGAGTGAGGAAGAGAACTTCCGCGCCGTGGCTGAAGGCATGAAGGCCATGCGGAAGTTTGACGACGAGATCATGCGCGGCGAAGCCCGCAAGATTCTCAAGCGCCTCGAAGACGAGGACCGCATTGGAATCGTGCTGCTGGGCCGCCCCTATCACAATGATCCCGGCATCAACCACGAGATTCTGGAAGAGTTCCAAAAGCTCGGATACCCAGTGTTCTCGCAGGACTCACTGCCCTTGGACGATGAAGTCCTGTGGCGCCTGTTCGGCGAGGAAGTGCGTGCAGGCCAGATTCTCCACCCGCTGGATGTTTCCGATGCCTGGAAGAACTCCTATTCCGAAAACACCTCGCGCAAGGTGTGGGCGGCAAAATACGTTGCCCGTCATCCCAACCTGGTCGCACTGGAGCTTTCGAGCTTCAAGTGCGGGCACGACGCTCCCATCTACACCGTGATCGAAGAAATCGTGGAGCACTCCGGCACCCCGTACTTCTGCTTCAAGGACATCGATGAAAACAAGCCTACCGGCTCCATCAAGATTCGCGTGGAGACGATTGGCTACTTCCTGAAGCGTTACCGTGAGGACATGGTGCGCGCCAAGCAGAAGACGCTCACAATTGACGATCAGCTCCGCAAGTTCGAAGAGCAGATTCGTCACGAGCTTACCTTGGCCGCTAAGTTCGCAGGGAAGGAAGGCTCCTGCGGCACGCATGCAGATGCTCCTGCCGAATTGGTTCAGCTTGGCGGCATGCAGCAGTCGCATAATGAACTGGCGGAGATTGCCGGGGACTAGGCGTTAACCACCAAGGACACGAAGTACACGAAGGCAGAAGAAGTTAAGTTGGAGCCCGGTCACCCTCGACCGGGCTTTTGTTTTGTCACCAAAGCTAACCACAGAGGATACGAAGGCCCGCAAAGAGAAAGCAGAAGTTCTCCAGCGTGCCAGTTAGAAAAATCGCCAAAAATACAACGGATGTCACCCCGAGGGGAACGAAGCGGAGTCGAGGGGCAAACCTTGGCTTGTGCTATTTGCTTTCAAAGGAAGCAACGGCATGATTCCTCGGCTCGCACTCACCCTCTATGGTCGCTCGTGTCGCTCGGGAGGACATTACATCTCGAAACACAGGAAGGACGCCTGCGAAACAAATTAGCGAAAGACTGCCTTGCCAATGCCTTTGTGCGCTTCATGTCCTCTGTGGTTAAATCCCTCCATGCAGCACAGCCCGCGTTTTCTCCAGATCGTGAACGACGCCAAATCCCATGTCCGTGAGACTACAGCCGACGAAGTAAAGCAAAAGCTCGACCTCGGCGAAAAGTTCCTGCTCGTGGATGTCCGTGAAGAAAGCGAATATGCCAAAGACCATCTTCCCGGAGCGGTACACATGGGAAGGGGAATCATCGAGCGCGATGTGGAGCAGAAGGTTCCAGACACGGCATCTCCTATGATCCTTTATTGCGGTGGAGGCTTCCGCTCCGCCCTGGCTGCCGATAATCTCCAGAAAATGGGCTACACAAACGTGATCTCGATGGATGGTGGTATTCGTGAGTGGCGCGAAAAGGGATACCCACTGACGCGAGAGTAGAGAATGCTCCCCAACGCTGGGGTTAGAGGACGCCTGACAGTCTCCCCAAGCACAAGCTTGGGCACAGGGCACGGCTTCAGTCGTGCCGATCAGCCGAAGCACAAGGCGGCGGCTTTGGCCGCTGAGGGACGGATGGTGCTGAGGGTGCCCCCGACCTACGGCCCGAGCGTGGGTGAATCCTGGACGTAAGGAATTCCACCCAGAGTCCCGCGTCATCCCGAGCGCATCAAGGATCTGCTTTCCAGCTCCGTTTCTGGTCATTGGCTTGGCGCGTCCATACTGTAGAATTCAGGATATCTTCCGAGAGTGACGTGAGGTCGCTGTCCTGCAATGATGGAATCCGACAAGGTAATGTTCGAGATTTACCGCGAGAGCACCTATAGCGGGAAGTACCGCGTGGTGTATTACACCGAGCTCACCGACCAGAACAAGGAGTGGGAGATTAACCGCGCCATGGCCGGTGAGAGCTTCTACGATGGCTTCATCAAGAACTATGGCAAGGACGAAGCCAAGGACATTATTGACGCGCTCCTGAAGCGCCTGAACAGCGGCGAAACACTTGCCCCGGGCGATATCGAGTCGGCTCTGGGCGTCCATATGGCCACTCGCTGACGATCATCCGCTCCATCCACACTCCACGGTATCAGCACGGTTCCGTGGCTAAGTAGCTGATTCCACTAGCCTCCAAGGAGGGGAAGTACCGCTCCGATCCGGAACTGCATCAAGCCAGGCGCGGCGGTCAAGGAACTAGGGTATAATCCCGCCCCATGGCGACCCCATCGGCTCAACCCAAGGCTCCCGGCATGGTGCCGGACGAACTGAAACACGAGCCCATCTCCAGGGGGCTCACGACCGCGCGCAAGAAAAAACCCAAGGAACTTGCCGTAATTACGGAGTGTTGCACCGGCTGCGCTGGCTCTCCGGCATGCGTAGAGTACTGCCCTATTGAGGACTGCATGTTCTGGGTGCCGGATGAAGACCATCCCCCATTCGGCCGCATCCAGATTGATCCGCTGCTGTGCATTGGCTGCAAGAAGTGCACCAGCAAGGGCCCGGACGGCTCGTTCCTCGACGGCTGCCCTTGGGACGCCATCGTCATGGTTGATACCGAGGAAGTGGAAAAAGAAGTCGGCGTAATGCCCTACTGACGGCCTTGTCCAGGCCGATTTGACCACATCGATTCTACCCACTAGAATCGAAGGGTCTTTTCACGGCCTTTCTGGCTGCTGCCCCCTCGTTCAATGGTAGGACAGCTGACTCTGGATCAGCATATCGGGGTTCGAATCCCTGGGGGGCAGCCAATTTTCAGCACTGCAGGATCTGCTACTCCGCTGCCCTTATGTCGAGCGCGATACCTCCAACACCCGCAATGGAGCCTTCCAGGTGGTCTCCGGGCTTTACTGGCCCGACCCCTTCCGGCGTGCCCGTATAGATCAAATCTCCGGGCTGCAGGTGATAGAACGTCGACAGGTGAGCCACAATCTCGGGCACTTTGTGAATCAACAGTGAGATATCGGATGACTGCTTGGTTTCGCCATTGAGACGAAGTTCAATCATGCCTTTGTCTGGGTGCCCGATCTCCGCAGCGGGTACGATTTCTGCCAGCACCGCGGACTGTTCAACGTCCTTGCCAAGGTCCCAGGGGCGACGGTGTTCGCGCGCGATAAGCTGAAGGTCCCGGCGGGTCATATCCAGCCCGCACGCGTAGCCGAACACCGATTCGAGCGCGCGATCGGCTGAGACGCGGAAGGCCGAGGCACCTATTACCACCACAAGTTCCAGTTCATAGTGGTAGTTGCTCGTCCCTGGTGGATACGCCACTGTAGACCCGGACGCCACGTAGTGATGGGCGGCTTTCGTGAAATAAAACGGTGCTTCCCGGTCAACCGCGACTCCCATCTCTTTGGCATGCGCTTCGTAGTTGCGGCCGACGCAGAAGATGCGCCGGATAGGAACTCTCGCCGATTGACCGCGTACGGAAGCGGCAGATACCGTCGGAATAGGGAAGAGCCATTCGTTCACTTAGGACCTCTCATTTGCATGTGCGCGACTCTCAACGGCGAATAACCGGAATGTCAAGCTGCTGTTGCTGCTCTCGTCGGCAAGAAAATCCTATAACAGGTAGGTTCATCGCGCGCAAGTACGACCTGTAAGTCCCGCTCGCACTCAGCGAAGTGAACTCCCGCCGTTGGATTGCCTTCTGCTGGACATGGTAGACTTCGGCGTTTTCCGAATGCCGAATCACTGCGCTGCGAGAGTGATCTGGGACTCTGGCTACAACCACTTCCCACGGATGGATGACGGCTGAGACGTTGGGCTTGCATGCGAAAGTTGAAGGTTCTTAATGCTTAAACGTGTTACCTGCGCGCTATTGACCAGCGTGCTGATTGCCGCATCTTCGGCGCTTGCTCAGGGGAATAGTGCTCCTGCGACCAGCCCCCAAACAACGAACGACCCTTTCCCCCAGCCCATCGCTGCTGCCGAAGGCGTTATTAAGGTCGGCATCGTTGAATTCGCCTCTCTCCCGGATATCGAAGGAGTAGCAGCGCGAATGATGCTTCTGGTCACCGAGCCGGGCACGCGTCGCATGTTCGTCAACGACATGCGCGGACCGCTCTACAGCATCAGTTATGACGGCAAAACGGTCGTTCCGTATCTCGATCTCAGCGCTCAAAACTGGGGCCTGAACGTGCAATCTGCCAATGCGGAGCGCGGCGTCCAGAGTTTCGCCTTCCATCCGCAATTCAACCAGCGTGGTGCCCGTGGCTTCGGCAACTTCTATACCCTGGTCGATACCAGCAACACAGAACCTGCACCCGACTTTACGCCGGGCGGTGGCAACAACACGCACGACATGGTCCTGCTCGAATGGACCGCCAAAACTCCCGGCGCAGCCACTTATGACGGAGGTCCGCCACGCGAGCTGTTCCGGTTGGAGCAGCCATTCGCCAACCACAATGGCGGCCAGCTGGGATTCAACCCGTTGGCCAGCCCCGGCAGCGCCGATTTCGGCCTGCTCTATATCGGCATGGCCGATGGCGGCAGCGGTGGCGATCCGCTCGATTTGGCTCAGAATCTCAGTTCGCCATTTGGCAAGATCCTGCGCATCGACCCGCTAGGCTCCAATAGCAGCAACAAGAAGTATGGAATTCCCGCCAGCAATCCATTCGTGAATGACGGCAATGCGAGCACTCTCGGCGAAATTTACGCTTATGGTGTTCGCAATCCGCAGCGCTTCTCCTGGGACCCAAAGAACGGCAATATGTTCCTG
>JBFXAV010000247.1:0-5014 GCA_050183935.1 Candidatus Korobacteraceae bacterium
GTAACAATGTGATTGTCCGAGATCTCTCCGCGATGGATATACAAATTAAAGACAAAGGCCGTAATCCCGCGTCGATAACGCTGTTCCAGCCACAGGTAGATCTGCCATTGCGGCTTGGAATCGTAATTGACGTAAGCGATTCGATATCCTCTCTTCTAGTCTTCGAGCAAGAGGCAGCCGTTTCTTTCATAAAGCGAATTCTCGATCCCGAAAAGGATACGGCCTTCGTGGTCGCATTCAATAGAACTCCCCGCATGTTGCAGGAACAAACGTCTGACAGCACTCTTCTTCTCAACGCTTTCGCAGGCTTGCAGGCACGCGGCGGAACAGCACTTTATGACGCGGTAATCTATGCGTGCAGGCAATTTGAAAAGGAGAATCTAGAGACACCGTCGCGCCGTGTCTTGCTCGTGATCAGTGACGGGGAAGACAACGAAAGCAGCGCCAAGTCCGACGATGCGATGGAAAGCGCGCTAGCCACCAACACAATCATCATGACTCTCAACATACGTGGCACACCGAGAATTAAAACTCCTTGGAACACGTCTTTTGCAAAGCTAGCTGAAACTACAGGAGGGCTCGCGTTTCCGGCGGACAGTCAAGAACATATTTCAAAGGCATTCGGCGAGATCGAAACATCTCTACGCAGTCAGTACCTCATCGCATATAAACCATCGAAGCTCCGTTTTGATCGATCTTTTCGCAAAATCGAGATCAAAAGTCAGCGCAAGGGCATCCGCTTCATTCACCGGAAAGGCTACTTCAGCCCCGGCCCGGAGCACGCGTCCAATTAAAACTATTCTCTTCAGGCAACTGTCAAATGATGCTTGACTGCGTATTGGATCAATTCCGCACTCGTCGTCAGTCCTAATACCTCCATCATCCGATATTTGTGAAAGGCAATGGTGCGAGAGGTCAGACCCAGGATTGCAGCAGCCTGCTTCATCGAGTGTCCTTCTGCTAGCAGCTGAAGCACCTCAATTTGCCTCGGAGTCAGTCGACGGCCCGTGGACTTAGGATTCGGAAGTCGCACGAATGCATCCTCCATAGCCTGCCGAATACTCGGCGTGACGTACTGACCGCCTTTGAGCGCTTCGTGGATCCCTTTCAACAGTTCAGATGCTGCTGACGTTTTAAGAAGATAAACTGAAGCTCCGTGCTGAAGAGCATCCCTCGCCAACTCAGGATCTTCATTCATCGTGACATACACAAGTTTTACTCGCCGCATCAACTTCTTAAGTTGTTGGCCAGCTGCCAGCCCGTTAAGAAGTGGCATTCCAATATCAATAATAATGACATCGGGTTGCAGCTGGGGGGCACTATCCAGGAGCGCGCGCCCATCCCCGACCGATCCAACCACCTCATACTGCGGCTCCAGAAGCTTACGGAACGCCTCCACAACCATCGTATGATCGTCAGCAATAAGGATTTTTGGTTTATTCATGTTTTTTCACCTGAAACGAGGCACACGGAGCGAATGGAATCCTGCAACTCGAAAGACTTAGTGGCGAGACAGGAGATATTACAGCGCTTTGGCGCCTTAGTACCTGTAATTTCTGACAGGTAAACCGCTATGGGCCCTGCCCTCTTTATTGGCTCTATCATTTTGAAAACACAACGTTAGACAGGCCTACAGTCGGTGTACTTTTCACGGGCAACTGTAGGCTTCCAAGCCCATCTAAACGCGAAGGTTGAACCCTATGCTGTAAAGCAGGTTGTTCTGGTTCCGGTTGCGATTGGGCTCTCCTATATCCCTCCACAAAAATCGGCTGGAAACGAGTAAGGTAATGATTCAGCTTGATTGGACGAAACGACACGCGGTCGTGAAGCCTGACATCCAGGCCTCCACCCACCAGCATCGAGAATTCTCTCGCCGCATTGGAGTAGCGCGTGTTCAGTCCAAGCCCCTCAGTGGTTGTCGGAAGGTTCACCACGGTGGTTGGCACCTTAAAGCTGCGATGCACGGATGTTGTACCGAACAACATCTCCACGAACGGCATCCACCTGCCACGTCGCAGACTGACCGCGGACCAAGGTTGTAGCCGACCATCGTCTGGTCGAGCCGCACTCCTCCGCTATTGTCGTTGTGCACCGCATTGAAGCTCGCAACCACCCCGATTACATCAGTGATGTTGTAAACGAATTCTCCCAGTCTGCCATTAGCAGAAAATGCCGATACATTGATAGCGGAGTTTACCCGCGTAAAGGAATGCGCCAAGTACGCTTCGTATTTTGGGACTTCAGCCTGAGCAACTGCGAGTTTTTCGGTCGGCAACAACACGATCTCAAATGAAGCAAGCTTCTTCATTTCTGGCTTTCCTGACATTGTTGTTCCCAGAGCGAAAAGCCTCATGTACACGAGCGTATTGTGGATACTGTCACAAATAGAACTGTCACTAGTCACAGTGTCTTCCTTGACTTAGGCCGAGCTACCTTGCGCATGGGTAAGTAGTGATGAGCGGTTCATGGAGGGCTCGAATGAACTGGGTAACATTTGTGGCTGGACTTGTGTTGTTTGCGGTCCCTGGCTCACTTTATGCTCAGCAGGAGTTCACACGCTTCAACTTCAACATTGGCGGAGGAATCGGCGTACCTTTGAACCCGACCGGCGCTTATGCGGGTATCAGTGGCAATTTTGTCAGTGGCGCAGGCTACAACTTCGATAGTCATCACTCGGTGGTCGGCCAGTTCATGTGGCACGGACTTCCTCCTAACCGGCGCGTGCTCGTTCCCATCTCCGGAGTCGATGGCTCCATTAATCTCTACTCCTTGACTGCAAATTACAAATTGCGTAAAGAATGGTCCCAGGCCGGAGTCTATTTGATCGGTGGAGGTGGCTGGTACTACCGCTACGCTAAACTGGAGGATTACACGGTAGTACCTGGGACTGTTTGCCAGCCCGTGTACGATTGGTGGGGATTCTACTGCGAAGAGGGGCTTGTCCCGGTCGACAATACGCTCGCTTACCGCGGATTAAGTTCCATTGGGGGAAACGCTGGTATGGGTTTCACGGTCTCATTGGGTGAGTCGGGATTGAAATTCTATATGGAAGCCCGTTACCACTACGCACCCCATAGCGGCGTGCCCACGACTGCAGTACCGGTAACTTTTGGATTTGCCTGGTAAGGCACCTGGAAACGGGCGATTGAATCTTTACCGCCGTCGCCGTCTTTTGACATTCAGCTGAGCCAGCGAGCGGGCCAATGCGGCATTCACTGAAGCAACCTCTTCCGATGATAACTTTTCCCGCAGACGTGCAGCCGCACGATTGCGTGCTTCTTCTGCCTTTGTTTCATCGATACTTTCGACTGATATCGCCATGTCAGTCAGGATAGACAACGTATCTTCGTTGATCTTCGCAATACCTCCACCTACCGCCATAAATTCTTCGCGCCCATTTCTGCAGATAATCATCTCGCCAGGCACAAGCTGGGTCATAAGCCGGGTGTGGTGAGGAAGAATCGTCAGCTGGCCTTGGAGCGCCTGAAAGACTACATAGTGCACGTCATCTGAAAGAACGCTGGATGACGGCGTCACAATCTCGAGTTTCAGATTGTCAGCCATTGACATACTCTCCGAGCACACAGTTGTGATTTCGTTATTCTTGGCCAACTTCGCCAATCGGCCCCTTCATGTAGAAGTTTCCCTCGGGGATTGCATCGTACTTGCCTTCCAGAATCTCTTGAAAACCTCGCACCGTATCCTCCACCGCAACCTGCCTTCCTGGCCGGCCAGTGAACACTTCCGCGACACTGAAAGGTTGGCTCAGAAAGCGCTGAATCTTTCGCGCCCGGCTCACAAGAAGCTTGTCCTCGGAGGAAAGCTCGTCCATTCCGAGAATCGCGATAATGTCCTGAAGATCCTTGTATCGCTGAAGAGCGCGTTGCACTTCGCGCGCCACCTTGTAGTGTTCCTGGCCGACAATCTCGGGCGCAAGTGCCCGTGAGGTAGACGCCAATGGGTCCACGGCCGGGTAGATTCCTAGTTCTGCAATAGAACGTTCCAGCACGATGGTGGCATCCAGGTGCGCGAATGTAGTTGCGGGCGCTGGATCGGTGAGGTCATCGGCAGGAACATATACCGCCTGGAACGAGGTGATGGATCCCCGCTTGGTGGAAGTAATGCGCTCCTGGAGCATTCCCATCTCGGCCGCCAGGGTTGGTTGATATCCGACCGCGCTCGCAGCGCGACCAAGTAGCGCAGATACTTCTGACCCCGCCTGCGAAAAGCGGAAGATGTTATCAATAAACAAAAGGACATCCTGGCCTTTCTCATCGCGGAAAAATTCCGTGATCGCCAGACCAGACAAAGCCACCCGAAGGCGGGCTCCGGGAGGTTCATTCATCTGGCCATAAACCAGTGCAATTCTTGACTTGGAAAGGTCGTCCTGGTTGATGACTCCGGCTTCCGACATTTCGCGGTACAGGTCGTTTCCCTCGCGACTGCGCTCGCCCACGCCGGCAAACACCGAAATACCCCCGTGAAGTTTTGCAATGTTGTTGATTAACTCCATGATCACGACGGTCTTGCCAACTCCCGCACCACCAAAAGCTCCGACCTTCCCACCTTTTAGAAACGGACAGATGAGATCAATGACTTTGATACCGGTGGTGAGTACTTCGGGAGTGGTCTTCTGCTCCAGCAAAGGCGGTGCTTGCCTGTGGATCGGGTAATATTTTTCAGCTTTCACCGGTCCTCGTCCGTCCACCGGACTACCAGTGACATCAAGCACACGCCCCATAACAGCTTCGCCAACCGGCACAGAAATGGGAGCCTCGGTGTCGACCACTTCAAGACCTCTCTTCAAGCCTTCGGTCCCGGTCATCGCAATGGTTCGAACCTGCTTGTCGCCCAGGTGTTGTTGCACTTCAAGCAGAGCCTTTTCTGTTTTCGCGTCGATTTGGTGGTCCACGGTCAGAGCTGTGTATATGGACGGAAGAGCACTTGAAAATTCAACGTCCACCACTGGGCCGGACACTCGAACGATTGTTCCTTTATTCATTGTCGCCACTCA
>JBFXAV010000248.1:0-4994 GCA_050183935.1 Candidatus Korobacteraceae bacterium
ACTAGCTACACCACGCCCGTTAGTTCAGCCCACGATGACTCCGCCCTTCAGCATCGATGGGACATCTGCCTCGCACTCAGCAGAACCGAGGATTTCTACCGGAATGCGAGATTCAGGGGCAGCCATGTTTTCGTCGAGCAAGGTGCTGGCGGCGCTAACGCGATCAATCAGCTTGTCGCGATCCTGCGCCCATCCAGGATTGGCCATACTCAGAATCAGAATCAGAACAGCGAAGTGAAGAGTCGAGATACAACGCGGCGCCGGGGAACAGCAGCTTTTCATGTCACAGAACCTCAATTTCACAAACTGAACTTCTCAAACCAGATTCACAGAAAATCCAGAACAACAAAGCAGCATTCAGTAGCAAGAATATAGCGCAGATTGCGACTATTGTTGGATGCATTCGTTTCAACGCCGTTGCCGAATCTGAGGCACAAAGTGCTTTTACGATGGTCCTTGCAAACAGATACGGGAAGTCGCTGCATGTAGGCGCCTGTGGAAAACCTCTGGGGGGCGAGTGGCAGTTCTAGGAAACTTCCAAAAAGAACAAGGAGCCGTGATACTTAGCGGCTCCTTGTTCTGTCTCCCAGGTTCTGTGGTAGGTGAATGGAGTATGCCGCCATGCGGGACAACCAGCAAGTAACCGTGGGCCGTACGCCGGAACAGAACAGGTCAGTGTCCGAAGGTAATCACCGGGCGAGGTCAGTGCTTTTTTTCGGTGCGCTCCTTGAACATTTTGAGCGCCAGCTTGCGAACGGTATCCGCCACGTTTTTATTCGTCGAAAGGTTGCGCAAGTCGGCATTGAGCAGGTTCTTGATCAGCGTGAGCTGCACATCGAGCGGACAGCGCGGATTGCTCGTCAGGTTACGGATGACGGCGTAGTTTTTCATGAACTTCCGCTTGCCGGAGATGCCGCGCAGCACGGCTTCCTGAACGTTCTTCATGGACGCATACGCTTCTACTTCCTGTTCAGTCAGCTTGGGAGACTCCAGAACCGCGCAGGAGACAACCTTGGATCCGTCACGAATCAGGATGTATCTATCCTCGCGGCTTCCCTTCATGGCAAGCTGCACGCGCTCGCTCACGGACATGCGGGCAATACGCTGGTAGCTGGATAGCCGGATAAGGGCGTCTGCCTGGTGCTGCGTTCCTCCAGGCACCGAAACCGTTTCAAGCGCAGCTTCGGTCTCACCTTCGCCGGAGGCGGATTCGTCGGGATCCTTGACAAGTTCAAATGCCTTGCCCTCTTCAGCGGCGATCTCGTTGGCATGCTCCAACAAATAGCGGTCGAGTTCGTCCTGGTAGTCGTAGGTACGGCCTGTGGCAGAAGAATCGTCACCCTGCGAGTCCAGAAGTTTGCGAATGCGCTCGATTTCCGCAGGCTCAAGCACGGAGTTGCCGAGCAGTGCGTTCAAAAGGCTGCGCGAGGCAACGACGCGAGGACTTGCCAATGCGAAGGAAACCACATCGTGCGAGGGTTCCTGCATGATGAACATCAGGTCTGCTTCGGGGATTTGCGTGTTCTCCAGAAGCGCGGGCAGCAGCGCGGGACGGCGATTGTCTGCGTTGAGGAAGTAGTCCAGGACCTCCCGGGGAGTCACAGGATCACTCAGTACTGCGAGGCAGGAATTTACATCCCAGCCCGCCAGGGTCATGCGGGCCTGTTTGCGGAAGACCGGATTGGCGGTGAGCAGGACCAGGATTTCGATCGTCTCCGCGGGGGAAACCGGCAGAGCTCCGTGCGCCGCCGCGCGCATCGTCTCCGGGGGGACAGAGGATTCACGAATTTGGTCTATGGTTCGGGACAAGTCCTGCTCTCTCTGATGAATCAACTCGCAGGAAATTTTACTTCCGGAAGGCGCCACCAGAACTGGCCACAGATGGAACGAAGGTAATCAGGAGGGTACAGATTAGGCTTGCGGCAAAGCCGGCTCACGGGTGACTTAAGCCATCACACGCCTACCGCGTAAGGCTTCGCCGTCTGTGGCTCGCGCACGCGGCGGGAAGAGAACAGCGACGTAAGGGTTCCCTGAAAGAGCGACATAAGAGCGGTATACCAGTAGCCCACTACGAACAGGCACAGGAAGGGCACGGTGATGTAGTTCTCGTTGGCGATGGCGTAATAAACGGTAAAGGCAAAGTAAACGCCAATCGCCAGCTCAATCCAGGGGATAAGGCCAAGACGACGGCGGTATTTGCTGGAACGCACCTTGTCTTTGCGGGATTCCACACGATACTTGGGGGTCCGGGCGAAAGCAGACTTGCGACCAAGCAGGGCTTCCAGTACTACCTTGGCGTTGGTTACGGTCAGGCCGATGCCCAGGGCCATGAGAAACGGCAGGTACAGAAAGGTGCGAATCCAGGTGCGCGGGAACAGTTCCCGCTGGCTTACCAGATAGAAGCTGGAGATCGAGAACGTGGATGCCAGGAACAGAGGCAGGTCGATGTAGAGCATCTGGAACCAGCCCTGGTAGAAACGGATGATCATGGCGGGCATCAGCAGCACGGAGAGCACAATCATCAGCGGATAGCTGATGTTGGCCGTGAGGTGATACCAGGCCTCCAGCTTGACCTTGAAGGGCAGGTCGCTGCGCAACACGCGCGGCAGAATCTTGATTGAAGTCTGGATCAAACCTTTCGCCCAGCGCGCCTGTTGGGTCTTGAACGCGGTCATCTCCACGGGCAGCTCGGCGGGACACTCGACATCCTGAAGATATGTAAAACGCCAGCCCTTAAGCTGAGCACGATAGGAGAGGTCGGTATCTTCGGTGAGGGTGTCGTGCTCCCAGCCCCCAGCATCATCAATCGCCTGGCGGCGCCATAAGCCAGCGGTCCCGTTGAAATTGAAAAAGACCCCGGTGCGTGAGCGGCCGCCGTGTTCGAGCACAAAGTGACCGTCGAGCAGGATGGCTTCCACTTCCGTCAGGAAGGAATAGTTGCGGTTAATGTGCGTCCAGCGGGTCTGCACCATGCCGATTTTTGGATCGGTAAAGTGATGGATGGTGCGGAGCAGGAAGTCCTCGGGCGGAACGAAGTCGGCGTCGAAGATGGCGATGAACTCGCCGGTAGCGGTCTTCAGTCCTTCGTGAAGCGCTCCGGCCTTGTATCCCTCGCGATTGGTGCGGTGGTGATAGCTGATCGGATATCCAAGCGCGGCATAGCGCTCGACGAGAGAACGCGCGGCCTCGGCAGTCTCATCGGTGGAGTCATCCAGAAGCTGAATCTGGAGTTTCTGGCGGGGATACTGCAAGCGGCAGATAGAGTCCACGAGACGTTCCACCACGAACTGTTCGTTGAAGATGGGAAGCTGAACGGTTACGCGGGGCAGTTCGTCAAAGTGTCCGGGGGGATCAATCACTTGGTTCTTGCGATGCTTGTAGTAGAGATACACGAGCACATAGCGGTGAAAGCCGTAAGATGCCAGCAGCACCAGGACGATGAAATACGGGATCAGCAGCGCCAGATCAAAACCATTCACCTGGTAGAGGCCCTGAAACGTGGTATCGAGAAAATGGGTGCGGATGTAGTGTCCCAGCCCGCGCGGGGCTGCGAATGCCGCCAAAAGTGTCGGAAAACTGCTCAGAAGTTGCTCCGATTCAGGGCAGGCTCGGAAAAACCGGAACCCGGCCGCAAAGTCCATCTCGGCTGCACTCTGGATGTGCCCAGAAGGCGGCTGGATGCCAAGCTTACGTTCCTGCTGAAAGGATTGTACCTGCTCAGGCGGAAGCGGTGAACCCGGGCCTTTGGTGGATGGGTGACGACGAAGCGAGAACTAAAGCGTCTAAGTTTGCGTATCTTCCGCCAGGCTTACATTTGCCAGGCCTAAGACCGGTTTTGACCGGCACACCTTGCAGAAGGAGAATTCCTCATGAATCCCCAGCGTATTGCTCCCCTTGCAGGCGCTTTGTTGTTATGCACTTTCCTGGTGTTTGTCCAGGAGGTTTCCGCTCAGGACGTTGCCGAAGGTTCCTTTACGCGAAATTTGAAAGTCAGCGGGCCGGTAAACCTCCAGGTCCGCGCGGGATCCGGGAGCATTACCGTCCGCCGGGGCTCCTCTGGCGAGGTGCAGGTGATGGCGCGCATCCGCGCCAACCGGGGGCTCTTCAGCACCGGCGACCCTGCGGAGAGAGTGCGGGCGGTCGAGAATAACCCTCCGATAGAGCAGAACGGCAGTAGCATTCGCATTGGGTTCGTGCAGGACAACGACATCTACCGGAACATTTCCATCAGTTATGAGATTTTGACCCCAGCGCAGACTGAGCTTTCCGCCCGCAGCGGCTCGGGCAGCGTGAGTGTAGAAGGCATTCAGGGGACGGTGGATGCACACACAGGGTCGGGAAGCATTCGCATCCTGGACGTGGACCGCGATGTTCGCACCAGCGCCGGCTCCGGCGCCATTGAATTGGACGGACTGCGCAACAGTGTGACCGCACGCACTGGAAGCGGACCGATCCGCGCCACCCATCTGGGACGGCTGTCCGCAGTTTCCGGGGCAACGAATGAACAGCCCACGGCGCGGCTGGACCTGCAAACCGGCTCCGGGAGCATCCGGCTGAATGACATTGTGGGATCGCTGCGTGCTTCGACAGGCAGCGGCAGCATTCATGCGGCGGGAGAGCCGGAAGGAAGCTGGCATCTCCGGACAGGCTCAGGCGGAGTGATCCTGGACTTGCCGCAGAATTCAGGTTTCGACCTGGTTGCGCGCACCGGCTCCGGTGGCATCCGGGTTGACCATCCGCTCACGACCGAAGGACGCATGGAAAAGAACAGCGTTCGCGGGACAGTGCGCGGTGGGGGAGCAAGTCTGGATATCCACACGGGGTCGGGCGGAATTCGAATCCAGTGAACCCAGCGTGAGGGTCCGTTCATCGCTATTCCATTTTAGAAATCTGACGATGGACGCGTCAGGAGTGGTCCATCCGTTACCTGCGGGTTTGTTGACTTCCCCCGCCATGCCGGGCTACCGTCGGGCAACCATCCTCATTCTACGAAG
>JBFXAV010000249.1:0-4979 GCA_050183935.1 Candidatus Korobacteraceae bacterium
GCCACGCAATACATCTCTGGCCATGGACGACAGTTCACCAGGGTCCCGCTCATACTTTTGGTCTGCAAATTTGCGTGTACTTTCGATCATTGGGCCAGCCGTATTCCAGAGAACTGCCACCGCGCATGCGGAGGGAAAAAGTTACGGTATGTTGCGCGGATATGCGATCGCGCTGTCGCGCAAGAGCCGCCCCGCAGCACCATCTGGTTACACATGAACTTACCGTTGTACTCTCCCAGCGCGCCCTCGCTGGGGCGGTAGCCGGGATACGCGACGTAAGGACTTGCGGTCCATTCCCAGGCATCTCCGAACAACTGCTGCAAGCCGCCGCCTGCGTGCGTAGCCGTGGGATGAAAGCGCTCATCTTCCAAAAGTGCGCCATAGCTAGCGTCCGCAGACGTGCGCGCTGCTGTTTCCCATTCAAACTCGGTCGCCAGCCGTGCCCTAGCCCAGCGCGAATACGCATCGGCTTCGTAAAAACTGACATGGCAAACCGGTTCGTTCAGGTTCAACTCGCGCACCCCACTCAGGGTGAAATGCATCCATGTCTTCTTGCCATGCTCCTGGAGCCAGTAAAGCGGGGCCTGCCAGCGGTTGCTCTGCACCGCCTCCCAGCCGTCTGAGAGCCACAGTTCCGGACGCTGGTATCCGCCATCGTCAATGAAAGCCAGGTACTCCGCATTGGTCACCAGGCGCGATGCCAGTTCAAACGGCTGAAGCAGAACGTCATGATTCGGACCTTCGTTGTCGAAGGCAAACCCGCCACTTTGATGTCCGAGGGGATACACGCCGCCAGGAAACTGGATCCACTGAAGCGGTGTACTCGATCCGGAAGCTTCTTCCACATCCTCGCGATACGCGGGCCGCAACGGCTGGGTCCAGAACGCATGCTGGATGTCCGTAAGAATCAGCTCCTGGTGCTGTTGCTCGTGGTTCAGGCCTAGCTCGATCAATGGAGCAAGCCCGCCAGCGGCGTCGGACTCCAGCAGCCGCGCCATAGCCGTATCCACATACTGGCGATAGCACAGCACATCTGCATTGGAAGGGCGCGACACCAGCCCGCGATTCGGCCGCTCCGGGCGCTCTCCCACGGCGTTGTAGTACGAGTTGAAAAGATAGGTAAAGTTCTTGTGGTAGGCCTGGTAGCCGCGCAGATGCGGCAGCAGCAAAAAGGTCTCGAAGAACCAGGTAGTGTGTGCCCGATGCCACTTCACCGGGCTGGCATCCGCCATCGATTGCAGCATCTGGTCTTCCGGCGTAAGCGGAGCCGCCAGCGCCTCCGTGGTGCGCCGCACGGCGGCATACCGGAGTGCGAGGCTGTCTTCAGCGGATTCCGCCGCAGCGAAACGCCCACTCAGCGCTACCGGAACTTTCATGTCCTCTTCTCCGCGCGAAGTCTCACAACTCAAAACGTTCCAAAACAACTAACGATGCACCGGGCGCTGGGAAGTTGCAATCTCTCCTGCCTGCCCTTAACTTTCAGTATTTCATCCAAAGCGGTTTGGATGCGGCAAAAAGCGGGAAAGAAGCGGGATTTGCTTGCCCGGCAGCAAAGGCACCTTCAATAAGCTTCGTACGCGAGAAACATTAACCCTCTGCAACGCATCCCTAATTGAAGCAAGACCCATGTTGAGGCAAGCAGGCAGGAAGCATGGAAGGAAAACTCATGAAATTGGCAAAACGCAGGCGGCGCAAGCCGAACCTCTACAAAGGAGCCATCGCCGGCAAACTCGGCGGATTTGCCGGGGCATGGGCCATGAACCAGTTCCAGACGGCGTGGAGCATTGCTGGAAAAGCTCTGGAGCGCTGCTGCGAACCATCACCCCTGGCCAGCAATCGGCGGGCGGAAAGCAGTGACTTTGAGGCCAATGAGGGTCCCCGCGAAGACGCCACCATGAAGGCGGCAAACAAAATCGCCCAGGCCGTCCTGCACCACGAGCTTACCTGGGAGCAGAAGCAGAAGCTTGGCCCGGTGGTGCACTTCGCTTTCGGTACCGCCATGGGTGGCTTCTATGGCGCCGCTGCCGAATATCGCCGCGAGGTAACCACCGGTTTCGGAGCCGCATTCAGCACGGCCCTTTTCATCGGAGCAGATGAGATTGCCGTGCCCGCTGCCGGCCTATCCGGTTCGTCCGGGTCATTCCCCCGCTCACTCTCCCGCTCGCTCAAAGAAACTCCCCTCAGTACCCACGCCTACGCGCTGCTGTCCCACCTGGTCTATGGCTGGACCACGGAAGCCGTTCGCCGTACTGTGCGCCGTGCCTTGCGGTGATTTGCTGTGAGTGTTGCGCGGGGTGTCCTGCTGAGCGGCCGCTGAGGGAAGATAATCCCATCTTTTTCGCAGCGGCTATTTCTTTAGGAACGTTCCCTTCTCCAGGTCCTCAAACGCCTGCTGTAACTGCTGCTGCGTGTTCATCACAATGGGTCCATACCAGGCCACCGGCTCCTCCAGTGGCTTGCCGGAAACCAGCAGGAAGCGCACACCATCCTCCCCGGCCTGCACCACGACTTCGTCTCCACGGTCGAACAACACCAGGGAGCGGTTCCCTGCCTCCGAAGGAGGCGCAGTGTCCGACCAGCCCACTCCCTCGGTCGGCACCGCTAGCGGGCCGGACGCGTTGCAGAACTTACCGTCTCCCGCGAACACGTAGGCGAATGCCTGGCGCGTGGTTTCCACCGGCAGCGTCCTGCGCTTGCCGGGAGGAACCGTCACATCCACATAAATCGGGTCGGTCGCAATGCCTTCCACCGGGCCGCGTGCTCCCCAGAAGCTGCCGCATACCACACGCACCTCGGTGCCGTCGTCGTCCTTGATGACAGGAATCTCGCCCTGCTTTACCTCCTGGTAGCGTGGCGGAGCCATTTTCTGCGACGCCGGAAGGTTCGCCCACAACTGGAAGCCGTGCATGCGCCCCGCCGGGTCGCCCTTGGGCATCTCCTGGTGGATGATGCCGCTGCCGGCGGTCATCCACTGCACGTCGCCAGAGGAAATCGTCCCGCGATTACCCATGCTGTCGCCGTGCTCCACGGTTCCCGCGAGAACGTAGGTGATGGTCTCAATGCCGCGATGCGGATGCCACGGGAATCCCGCCAGGTAGTCCGCAGGAACGTCGTTGCGAAAATCGTCGAGCAAGAGAAAGGGATCGAAGTCTTCGGTATTGCCGAAGCCGAACGCGCGGCGAAGATGCACTCCCGCGCCCTCGCGCGTTGGCTTGGATTGAATAAGGCGCTTTACGGGACGGATGGACATGGAGGACTCCTGGGAGGCTCAGCAGCACGTTCCGGTTGAGCCTCTTCCAAAAGCATATACGAGAGGTAGGCGATCTTGTGTAGGGACGGGTCTGTGACCCGTCCGTTCTGATTGGTGTGATCTTCGATGGCGAGAACAATTCTATCCGCTCTTCCTCGCCCTCTTTTTCGGCGCGGCCTTCTCCGCCGCCGCAGCTGGTGCAGGCACAGACGCCACGGGCTTCTTAGCTTTTGCCTTTTCCAGGCTTGCCTTCAGAGCTTCCATGATGTCTACCACCGGAGCCATCGCCGCCGGACCCGGTGTCTCCACAACTTCCTCTCCGGCTTTCTTGGCTTCGATCAGTTTCATCAGGTTCTCGCGGTATTCGTCCTTGTACTTCTCCGGCTCAAAGGACGCAGCCAGCGAGTCAATCAACGTGGTCGCCAGCTTCAGTTCGTTTTCTTTCACTAGGTGGGTATCGGTACGGAACTCATCGACCTTGCGAATCTCATCGGTGAAGAACATGGTATGCAGCAGAATTCCCCGGTCGCCCGGCCGCAGGATCACGATGTGCTCGCGGTTGTGCATCGCAACCTTGGCCACGCCTACATATCCCGTCTGCTTCAGTGCCTGGAACAGCAGTGCGTAGGGCTTCTCTCCGGCTTCATCGGGGGCCATGTAATAAGAGCTTTCAAAGAAGATCGGGTCCACTTCGCCTGACTTCACGAACTCCAGAATTTCCATGCTCTTGGCCGTCTTGGGCGCGACCTTTTTTACTTCTTCGTCTTCCACCACCACGTAGCGGCCCTTCTCGTACTCATAGCCCTTCACCAGTTCGCTGCGGGGAATGGGCTTGTCTTCGGCCTGGCAGTAGATAACCTGCTTAATGCGCGAGCCATCTTCCTTGTGCAACTGGTTGAACCCAACCGTCTCCGCCCGCGCCGCGCTGAACAGCCGTATCGGCAAAGACACCAGCCCGAACGTCAGATGGCCTTTCCACACACTTGTCGCCATAAGGTCGTACCCCGCCAGAGGCCCAGAAATTTCCGAGCTCTAGAGCTTTTAAGATGAGCAACTTCGGGATATAGCACACGCTAAAAGGCAAAACAATCCAGCCAGCAGGGAGCACTCCCGGCTATAAACACTACTGATGGTGTGCCACTCACAAGGGGTACTTTCTATTGCCGTTAGGTCGCGTTTAGAAGCCGGAAAAAATAAGAATGAACTCACGAAAAAAGCATTGGGGATCTTCGTGTCATTCGTGAACTTGGTGGTTAACCTCCCGGTCGGGCCTTGAGCAATTCCTCGGCGTAGAAAGCGCCCTCAGGAGTGTCCTCGTGCTTGAAGTACACGTAAACGTCTCCGGGTACAGCAGCCACCTTGGCGGCGAGCATTGTGCGTTCTTCCACGGAGTACTCCGGCTTGCGCAGCCGGAAGTAAGTGTAGTCCGCAGTCTGCACCTCCGGGGTCTCCAGCTTCTCGCTCTCCGCAAGGCACAGCGCCGAGTTGAACCTTCGCAGCACGTCGAAGACCGGCTCGGCAAACCACGACTCATGGCGGAACTCAAACGTGTAGCGCCCGCCACGCGGAAGCGCGGAAAGAAAAGCCTCCAGCAACACGGCGTCGGCTTTCAGGAATGGTGGCAACTGAAACAGAACTGTTCCCAGTCTTCCGGCTTCGCCCAGCGGCTGCAGTGATGCCAGAAAGCTGCGCGTAAACTCTTCCGCATCTCGCAGGCGTTTCACGTGCG
>JBFXAV010000250.1:0-4975 GCA_050183935.1 Candidatus Korobacteraceae bacterium
CGCTTTCGTTGGAAAAGAAGTGATCCCACACCGCCATCGTCGGGACGGTCCAAACGCCAGACTTCACCGCCGCGCTCACCAATGCTGGAATCTTGTTTTCGTCAATGGACTCCACTCCGGAGCCCAGAAACTCCAAGTAGCCATCCATGTGGTCAATGCTCTTCTGCCCAGCCTCCATGGCGTGGATTGCGCCCACTTCTGCGGGGACGTGCCCGGCAAAGTCAATCTTCAACTGCTTTGCGGTTTGCGCGACCACATCATAGTTAGGACGGCTCATGCCTCCGATGATCTTCAGGTGGTCGTATCCGGCATTCTTCTGTTCGCGCACCACGCGCCGCGCATCGTCTGCGCTGGCGACGCTCCTGCCGTCCAGAGGCGGCCCGGCAACGTAGAGTTTCGGACCCAGCAGCCGGCCCGCATTGATTTCATCCCGGTGCTTCAGGTTCTCCGGAGTTCCGAGCATTCCGCGCACCGTGGTGACTCCGTTGGCGATGTACAGGAAAAGCACCTGCTCGACAAAAGCGGGATCTTCCAGCGACTGCGGACCTCCGGGCAGGTGCCCATGCATCTCCGCAATGCCGGGCATCAGGAACTTGCCTTTGGCCGCGATTCGCGTGGCACCCTGCGGAACCTTCACGCTGGCCGCCGGGCCCATTTCCGCAATCTTGCCGTCGCGGACAATTACCGTCTGATTTTGCAGGACCCGTTCGTGGTCCATGGGGAGCACGTTGACGTTCTCGAAGGCAACCACCTGCGCATTCGCCACCGTTCCGGCTACGAGGACCCCGGCGAGCACCAGCGCCAGTCTTCTCAAACCTTGCATGAATGGACGCATACCATCCTCCCTTTTTCAGGCATTCCCCCTACTATAGCGCAGCGGGAAGAGTGCCAGAGTGCAATCAGAGATGGAGTAATCTGCTGAACTGCTGATAGACTCGGCGATGTTTTGCGTGCCGCCTTTCGGCACGCTCAGGAGAGATACAGGGAATGTCCACAGGGTCCGCTACCAGCGGCGAGGTTGCTCACGCCATCGAAGCCCGCTCCGGCCTGGAGCCATGGAAGCTCAGCGAGTTGCCCGAGCCTCCGCGCCCCAAAGGTTTTGCATGGCTGAACGTGGTGGGCCCGGGCGTAATCGTGCTGGGGCTGTCGATTGGGGGAGGCGAGTTTCTTCTTGGTCCCGCAGCATTTGTGCGCTATGGCATGTCGCTGCTCTGGATCACGCTGATCTCGGTGTTCTTCCAGACTATCTTCAACACGGAGTTGATGCGGTATACCGTCGCGACCGGAGAGCCTGTTTTTACTGCCTTCATGCGCACGCGGCCATCGTCATCGTTTTGGGCATGGTTCTACTCAGGTTTGTATTTCCTCCAGACGGGATGGCCCTATTCGACGGGACTTTCAGCAGGCGCAATTTTCTTCCTCATTTTCCGCCGCCTCCCGGCTGCTGAGGATGCCTCCACCGTTTACGGGATCGGAGTTGCCTCCTTCATGCTCTGCGTCGTAATTCTTCTGAATGGGCGGCGCATTGAGCGCACTCTCGAGTTGCTTAACTGGGTGATGGTGGTGTGCATTCTCGGAGGTTTTCTGATCCTCGCGATTGCTTTCGTTCCGGGCACAACCTGGGCTGCGGCAATTGTGGGATTCGTAGGGTTTGATCTCCCCAACGGCAGCTTCAACTTTGTTCCGCCGGGGGTGGACTTCTTTCTGATTGCTGCGCTGGTGGGATATTCCGGAGCCGGCGGCGCAGTGAACCTCACGCTTGCGAACTGGGCGCGTGATAAGGGCTACGGCATGGGCCAGCAGATGGGCTACATCCCTGCGGCGGTCGGAGGCCAAAAGGTAAACCTGGCGCATACCGGTTTTATCTTCACTCCCAATGCCGCGAACATGAAGTGCTGGGAAGGCTGGTGGCGCATCATTCGTGCAGATCAGTGGGGCGTCTTCTTCAGCGGCGCGCTGATCGGAATGGTGCTGCCCGCGGTTCTGTATCTCACATTCCTGCCGCGAGGGACCAACATCCAGGGACTAGGCATCAGCGCAACCCTGGCCTCCAGCATCGGCGCGCGCGCTGGAACTTTGGTGGCCGGCATCGTGGCGGTGCTGGGCGCATGGTTGCTGTTCAAAACCCAGCTCGACATTCTTGAAGGCATGGTGCGCGCCATTACGGACATTCTCTGGACGGGAAGCAAGCGGCTCCGCTCCTGGCGCGGCGGGGATGTTCGCGTCATCTATTACGGCGTGCTGTGTGCAATCGCTCTCTGGGGAATCATTGCGCTGCGGCTGGCGGCGCCCATCATCCTGATCCAGATCGCGGCCAATGTGGCCGCGGTGATTTTGTGTGTCGGGGCCTTGCACGTGCTTTACGTGAATACGCGCTTTCTGCCGCGCGAACTACGCCCCCCGGCCTGGCGGCGCTTCCTGCTGGTCACCATGTCGGTGTTCTACGGATTTTTTGCGGTACTTTCCATGCGCAGCATGTGGTGAGGCCCCTCATCACCGCGCTATCATATTGCTGAGAGGTTGCCATGCTGGTTCCGGCAAAGGGAAGTGTCGGGCTGATCTTCATGGTGCTGTTTGTAGTCATCATGCTGGTCTACGTGCCGCCCACGCGCTACCTGCTCCTTTTTAGCGTTCCCGTGGGGCTGCTGGTGGCGTGGATTCTCTCCTACTGGCACAAGCGCAAACCTTTGGAAGAAAAGGAAAATAAGAAGCCGCTGGGACTGTAGGGGCCAAAACCTGTCACAAATGTCAGCCCCGCATGGTCCGCAGGTCGAATCCGTTCACTTTGACTTGCACTCCCTGCTTTCAGCCTGCAAACTATCAGGGTGAAGGTTCATGCCAAATACCTGACTTCGGTGATGGATGCGGCGCGTCTTCCGGCGCCCATTTGTCCTGAGATCGCCTTTGCGGGCCGGTCGAACGTCGGCAAATCGAGCCTCATTAACAGCCTCCTGGGCGAAAAAATTGCCAAGACCAGCTCGACTCCGGGACGCACGCGGGCGATCAATTTCTTTGAGGTTCGTCCCCACGGGCAGGGGCGGGCCGAGTGGATGTTCGTAGACCTCCCCGGCTATGGCTATGCAAAGTTGCCGACCGAGGTGACCGCGCAGTGGCCTGCCTTTATCGAGCCATATCTACAGAAGCGTGAATCGCTTGTATTGTCACTGGTGCTGGTGGACATGAACATTCCTCCCCAGGCCAGCGACCGCCAGATGATCGACTGGCTGCGAGCCTATGGCAGGCCGTTTTTCGTGATTGGCACCAAGGCGGACAAACTCTCCGGCAACAAACTGACGGCATCGCTGCAGGCGCTGAAGAGCGAATTGGGCACGGACGCAATCATGCCATTTTCTGTCCGCACTGGAAGCGGGCGCGCGGAGCTCTGGAAGGAAATTCGCGCCGCCTGTGCCGCAGGCGGAGAGTCTTCCGGCGGCAGCGCGAAAAGCGCCGACTAGGCCAGCCTTGTTGCTCCCTGAGTTGGCGGAAGTTGTCTTGCCGGATATTGGCTCCGCAAATTCAGGCTGCCTGGGGACCTTCCTGCCGACGTGCCTCTGCCAGCAACTCCTGTACTTCCTCATCCGTTGTGGCAGAAAAATCTTCGTACCACTGTCCCACGGCCCAGAACGGCTCGGGCGTAGCCATGCAGGTAACTGTGACTCCAGGCTGGGAAAGTTCGTTGCAGGTGGTCGCAGACCCGACCGGCGTTGCCACCACAATTCGCGCCGGATGCTGCTGCTGAAGCGCGGCAATCGCTGCGCGCATGGACGAGCCGGTTGCCAAACCGTCATCCACGATGAGCACGGTTCTTCCAGCAATCTGCGGAGCAGGGCGCTCGCCGCGAAACAAACGCTCCCGCTCGCGAACACTGGCTAGTTCGCGAGCAGTCACCTCCGCGACGTCTGCTTCGGAGACATGCAGGCTGTGTACCAGATTCTGGTTCAGCACGCGAATGCCTCCACTCGCCACCGCTCCCATGGCGAGCTCGGGCTGCCAGGGAACTCCCAGCTTGCGGACAACAAAGACATCCATTGGCAGCTTCAGCTCCCGCGCCAGCTCAAAGGCCACCGGCACGCCGCCTCTGGGCAGAGCGAGCACGAGCACATCGGGACGCTCACGGAATTCGGAAAGCCTTTCCGCCATGCGACGGCCCGCGTCCCGCCGGTCGCGGAAAAGAGGCGCGAATTCTTCCTCCCCGGAGCTGAACATTCGATTTGCCTCAGTCCTTGAATTTACTTGGCCATTGAATTTTAGATGATGTCCGGTCACATCACGAGCAGCGATCACAGCTGGCACGCGCCAGTTCGGATTTCTCACAATCTAGGTAAAGCGGGTCTTCAGGCCCGCGTTGAGGCGGCAGCCATGAGTTCGCCGGGGATGCAGCCCATAGAACGGGCTGTATCTCCGAAAAGCCACCGGACGCGGCGCTGAAGCGCCGCTCTACCAACTCGTGATAAGCGATTCGGGCTAGACCTCTGCCGATTCCAGCGTGCGCGAGAGTTCTTCCCACTCTGCCATGAGCCGTTCCATGTCCATGCGGCGCTGGTGGAGCAATCCAGTAATGCGCGCGGTCTCCTGCGCGCTGACAAAGGTCCCCAGCCCGTCTTCGTAATCCCGGACTTCCGCCTCTACCCGCGCTACCTCTTCTTCAAGTTCCTGGCATCGCTGCTGCATCTGCCGCAGCTTGATGGGATTGATTCTGCGCTTCTCGGCAGCCCCATCGGCATCCACTGAGGGCTGCCCGTTGCCATTTCCTATTACGCTTGCAGCGGAGCTCGCGGACGTGACCGCTGATTCTGGCTTTGTCCCGGAATCGGCCTGCTGCTGCTTCCGCCACAGGTAATCTTCATAATTGCCGGGGAAGACGCGCACCTCGCCATCGGCAATTTCAAACACGCGCGTTGCCAGCTTGTCGATGAAGTAGCGGTCATGCGACACGAACACCACCGTGCCGTTGAATTCGGCCAGAGCTTCCAGC
>JBFXAV010000251.1:0-4967 GCA_050183935.1 Candidatus Korobacteraceae bacterium
TGAGCCCCGTCCCTACACGTGCGCGGACGGGGTCGGTGGCTGCCGTCAGGGGAGGGCAGAGTTCGGCGATGCGGGCGGACTGCAAGTAGGCCTGGCCGCACATGATGGCGGTGACGCAGGCGGCGTAATCGCGTCCGGCATCGGAGTCGTAGGGCAGGCCAGCGGCCATGAGCAGCGCGCCAAGGTTGGCGTATCCCAGGCCGAGCGGGCGGTACTCATGAGAATTACGTGCGATGGCTTCCGTGGGATACCCCGCGAAGTCCACGACGATTTCCTGCGCAGTGATGACGACATCGACGGCGCGGCGGTAGGCTTCGACGTTGAAGGCGCCGCTGGGCGCGAACTTCATGAGGTTGAGCGAGGCGAGGTTGCAGGCGGAGTCGTCGAGGAACATGTACTCCGAGCAAGGATTGGAGGCGTTGATGCGCGCGGTGTTGCGCGAAGTGTGCCAGCGATTAATGGTGGTATCGAACTGCATGCCGGGATCGCCGCACTGCCACGTGGCCTCGGCGATTTTGCGCATGAGGTCGCGGGCACGGTAGGTCTTCACCGGCCTGCCGTCGCGCACGGCTTTGGTGGCGAAGTCGCCGTTGGTTTCGACGGCGAGCATGAACTCGTCGGTCACGCGGACGGAGTTGTTGGCGTTCTGGAAGAAGATGGAGCTATAGGCATCAGAGTCGGGAGAAGAGCCGTCGTAGCCCATTTCCATGAGGGCGTGGGCTTTCTTTTCCTCGACCATCTTGCAGTCGATGAACTCTTCAATGTCCGGATGGTCGGCGTTGAGGATGACCATTTTGGCGGCGCGGCGAGTCTTGCCTCCGGATTTAATCACCCCGGCGAAGGCGTCGAAGCCTTTCATGAAGCTGAGCGGACCGCTGGCGGTACCGCCTCCGGAGAGCGGCTCGGCGGAGGAGCGCAGCGAGCTGAGATTGGAGCCGGTGCCCGATCCCCACTTGAAGAGCATGGCCTCGGTGCGGGCCAGGGTCATGATGGACTCCATGGAGTCTTGAACCGAATTGATGAAGCAGGCAGAGCACTGCGGGTGCTTGTAGCCGGTGTGAGTGAATTCGACCGTCTGGGTCTGCGGGTTCCAATGCCAGTTGGCCCCGTCGGCGTCGGGTTCGATGCGGTCGCAGCCAACGTTGAACCACACGGGAGAGTTGAATGCAACCATCTGGTTCAGCAGCAGGTGGGCAAGCTCATCGTGAAAGACCTGGGCATCGTCGGCGGAGTGGAAGTAGCCTCCGTCCTTGCCCCATCCGGTAATGGTCTCGACGACGCGGGCGACGAGCTGGCGAACGCCGGTTTCGCGCTCCGGGGTGCCGAGCTGTCCGTGGAGATACTTGCTGGCCACGATGTTGGTCGCGGTCATCGACCAGTCCTTGGGGACCTCGACATCTTTTTGCTCGAAGATGACCTTGCCGTGGGCATCGGTGATTTGAGCGAGGCGGCGCTCCCACTCCAGGGCGTCGTAGGGAGAGACGCCGGCCTGGGTGAAGTAGCGGTGGAAGGTCAGCCCGGGAGCTGCTTTGCGGGTAGATGTCTTGACGGACTCAGCCGCCACGGTGGTGGTCTTTTCGCTCACCTCAGCCATGCGATATCTCCTGATCCAGATGGGCCGCTTGCGGCCGAAAACTGTGGGGGAGCCTAAGCGGCTCAAATGCTGGTTTGGATCACTTCGGGAGGACTGCTATCGCGTCCCGCAGGATGTAATCCGCTACAAAAAGAACGCCCGCGTCGCTACCAAATCGAGAGCGAGTTTAAGGGTCCGAAAACTGGTCCGGAACGATCTCGCAGCCACCATTAATTAGAGCTCGAAAAGTAGCCGGGGGATGCAATGTACGACTGTATGTTGGGGCTGTCAAGCCCCTATCCCCATATATTGTATTTATGGGGTCGATCACAAGGAAAGTTCCGGGTATTGTGCCGGAGCGGGAGCGAACGGACGCCAGCGAACGGCGAAGGTTCGCGCCGGGACCTCCGGCGGCTGCAAAACGATCAAAATTTTGTGGAGCAACTGCCTGGCTGGAACAACGCTGTTGGGTGAATGTAGAAGGCAAATGAACGGAGGTCAATTCCCCAAGTTTGGTGCAACGGCCGCGAGGCTTGCTGGAACAGGGAAGATTGCATCCTAGAGCCATGGAATTCCTTTGGAGGCACAAGCCATGACTGACAGGATTGGGCAATTGGAGCGCAGACTGGAGCGGCAGTTCAAGCAACTGACGCGGATGCGGACGGGATCCGGCGTGGGCGACGCGGTTGGGAATGCGGCGTTGCTGGTGGGCGGCGCGGCAATCGGGGCGATGGCAATGTACATCTTCGACGCGCAGAACGGACGGCGGCGAAGGGCACTGGCGCGGGACAGGGCGTTTCACATCCTGAAAGAGCTGCAATGGAGTGCCCGGCGCAAGGCGCAGGACTTGAGAAAACGCACGGTTGGTTCGGTGCTGGAGATGCGCTCACAGATACGGGATTCGCAGGAGTTGATTGACGACGATGTATTGGAGCAGCGGGTGCGCGCACAGGTGGGGCATGTGGTCTCGCATCCGGGAGCCCTGGAAGTGCGGGCGGATAGCGGACGCGTGATGATTCGAGGCCCCGTATTGTTGGGTGAGCGGAAAAAAATTGAGCACCGCATGAGCCAGACTCGGGGAGTGCGCGAGTGCGACATTCAAGTGACAGAGCATGCGAACAAGGACGGGATTCCAGGACTGCAGGGGGAGACGCGTTTCGAGCGGCGGGGGAGCCGCGAGGTGGTGCGGTAAGCGCGAACACACGAATTCCTGTGCGTGGGAAAACCGGGGAAGGGGCGACTCAGGCTTCGTCGTGCAGGTCTTCTTCAATGGCCATGTCTTTGAATTCACTGGCTTCGAAGACTTCGCCGCAGTCTTTGCACTCGACGAACTCTACGTCGTCTTCACGGGCAACGATCTGCACCTGCGGATGCTTGCACGGTTTCTCCATGCTGGTTCTCGGGGAGGGAGGGTTGGTCTCGGATTGGTGGGAACTCATACCGATCGACCCAAAACGGGCCAGATTGGCCGAATTGTAGCCTTGCCACACAAGAAGTCAAGTGCTGGATGGCTTTTTAGCGGGGTTCCTACAGGTAGGCCAGTAGATTACCGGGGCGGTGCGGTTGTGCTCATGCCCGGAGCAGGAGCGGCCGAGATCAGCGCAGGTTCTGCCGGTGAAGCTGGTTCCGGGGAAAAGCCGGGCATGGGGAAAATTCCCTGCTGGCGGGCGCTGGCGACCGAGATGTGAGTGGTGCGCTGGGGACCATGCTTGCGCAGGCCTTGGCTGGCGGAGAGCACAGCAGTTTCAAAGCTGACGCGGCCAGTAAGGGCAACATCAATGTAGAGATAGTCGTCGGCACCCTCGGCTTCGCGCAAAGCTATGTAGGCATGGCCGGGAACGAGCACGACGGCAGAGTCCATGCCGAGGTTCTCGAATACGGCGGCATAGGCAACGACAGCGTCAATGCAATTTGCCGAGACGTGCTCCAGGGATTCCCCGGGGAAGCGGATGCGCTCGCTGACGTACTTGTTGTTGCCCAGCGTCATGGAGCTTTTCACGTAGGAGAGGCCGCGGGCCTGCATTGCCTGGTAGATGGCGCGTGCCTGCTCATAGGTGGAGCTGACCTGGGCAGAGGAGCTTTTCCAGGTTTCATAGCCGGGAAGGCGGCGCTGGGGAGCAAATTCCTTGGCTTCCGCCAGGAACTGTTCCACGCGAGGATCGTGGGGAGTGACCCAAGAGGCGATAAAGGGGGCATATTTAAATTTGCTGCCCCAATAGAGATCCTGCACCGCTCGCAGGCGGACTGGCACGCTTTCCTGGAAAACCTGGGCTCCGGCGGCGTCACGCACGCTCACGGTAGCGGTGGCGGCCGTAATTTCACGGTTGCGGTAGAGGCGCGGGAGAAAAGACGGCGCGAACTCCAGGGCGCGAACTTCTCCGGGGGCGACCACGACGGACTGGATTTCCTGATCGCTCCATCCGGGAATCTGCACAAAGACCCGGTTGCGCAAAGGCTTGCTGCCCGGGTTGGTGATGGTGACACTGACGGTACTCAGGCGTCGTTCGAGCGGCCTCTGGAGCGAAGCATAATTGGCAAACGCGGGAAATATCTCGCCGTCCACGCCGACACCGATGGTGTAAATGGGATCGAGCAGCGGCGGGCGCGGCGCAGGCGGGGGCTCAATGGCATAGTCGCTAAGGCGAGCGGCAGCAAAGGGCATGCTGGCGGCTGCCAGGATCAGCACGGCCAAGCTGACCCACACCCATCCGGGGACGCGAAGTGGCTGCATAAGTGTCGCGAGTACGTAAAAGCTTAGCGAAATAGGCAGGGCTTACAATCGAGTATTCCCCTTAGCACTACATTCGTAGTATTAAGGTTCTTGCATTAAGGACGTTTGCGTTCTCCATCCGTTGTCCCTCCGCTGGGAACCGTTGGCTTCGGCAGACTGACCGCTCCCTGTAAAGGTTTGCATCTCCAACAAGACGCGGTTAGAATATATATGCGACTGAAAAGGTCGGGTTTAAACCGGACCATTCTGGTCGTCTTTGGATCCCGATTGGGGGCCACTGGCGCATGTTGAAGTTAACCAAAAAAGCCGACTACGGATTGATTGCTATGCGCCATCTGGCGGGGCATGGGGCGCAGGGATCGTGCAGCGCGAAAGATGTAGCGGACGCGCACGGCATCCCGGCAGAACTGCTGGCGAAGATCCTGCAGCGACTGGTGAAGGCGGGGTTGTTGGTTTCGCAGCATGGCATCAACGGGGGATACGCGCTGGCACGGGACGCTCGCACAATTTCGGCCTTTGATGTGATCAAAGCCATTGAAGGGCCATTGTTTTTGACGGCATGCGTGAGCACGCGCGGGGAATGCGAGCAGACGAGCCGATGCACGGTGAAGGCTCCGTTGCAACGGGTGAGCAGAGCATTGAAGAGGTGCTCAGCAAGCTCAC
>JBFXAV010000252.1:0-4934 GCA_050183935.1 Candidatus Korobacteraceae bacterium
CGGTATCCCTGTAGATGAGATTGACGTGGATGGCGAGCGCCTGCCTGCTGCTCAGGTGGTCATGACCACGCTGCACGCTGGCGGCAAGTTCGATTCTTCCACCTACAAAGTTTCTGGCGGATTGCACGGCGTAGGTGTTTCTTGCGTAAACGCTCTGAGTGAAGAATTGAATTTGGAAATTTGGCGCGACGGCGCCGTGTTTGAGCAGAGCTATTCCAAGGGCGAACCCACCAGTAAGCTGAAGCAAACGGGAAATACAAAGAAGCGCGGCACCAAGGTTCAGTTCCGTCCCGACACCACGATCTTTACCGTCACCGAGTACAGCTTCGATACGCTGGCGCAGCGCCTGCGCGAGCTTGCCTTTTTGAACAAAGGGCTGCTGATCACCCTGACCGATGAGCGCTCCAACGATCCCAAGACTGGGGAGCCAAAGAAGTCGGAGTTTAAGTACAACGGCGGTATTGCCGAGTTCATTAAGCATTTGAACAAAGGCAAGAACGTGCTGCACGAGAAGCCGATCTACATGGAAGCCGAGCGCGACGGCGTGGCCATGGAAATCGCGCTCCAGTACAACGACGGCTACAGCGAAAACGTTTTCAGTTTCGCAAACAGCATCAACACCATCGATGGCGGCACGCATCTCTCCGGCTTCCGCACCTCGCTTACGCGCACCATCAACTACTACGGCCAGCAGCTTGGCCTGTTCAAGGACGTGAAGGAAAACCTCACCGGTGACGATGTCCGCGAGGGCCTGGTGGCCGTGGTGAGCGTAAAACTGTCGCAGCCGCAGTTTGAAGGTCAGACCAAGGGCAAGCTGAATTCAGACATCGCCGGCATTGTGCAGGCCTTCCTGAACGAGCGCCTGGGCGCGTTCTTCGAGCAGAATTCGACCGTGGCACGCAAAGTCATCAACAAGGCCGTAGACGCCGCCCGCGCCCGCGAGGCTGCCCGCAAGGCCCGCGATCTTACCCGCCGCAAGGGCGCGCTCGACGGCGGGGGACTGCCCGGCAAGCTGGCCGACTGCTCGGAAAAGGATCCTGATCGCTGCGAGCTGTTCCTGGTAGAGGGCGAGTCCGCAGGCGGCACTGCCAAGCAGGGGCGCGACCGCCGCTTCCAGGCCATTCTGCCGCTGAAGGGCAAGATCCTGAACGTGGAAAAGGCCCGCTACGACAAGATGCTGGGCCACGAGGAAATCCGCGCCATGATCACGGCGCTTGGCACCGGCATTGCCAAGGACGACTTTGATCCCGCGAAAGTGCGCTACGGCAAGATCATCCTGATGACGGACGCCGACGTGGACGGTTCGCACATCCGTACGCTGCTGCTCACGTTCTTCTTCCGCCACATGCAGGAGCTCATTAAGCGCAACCACGTGTACATTGCGCAGCCGCCGCTGTTCTCCATCAAGAAGGGGAAGTCGCTGGTCTACATCAAGGACGAGCGCGAGTTCGTCCGCACCATGGTCAAGCGCGCCTCCGAGGGCATTACCGTGCGCTACGGCGAAGGAGCCAAGCTGGAGGGAGCAACCCTCACCCGCTTCATCACCGCGCTCAACGAGTATTTGCAGTTCCTGGACAAGGTGGAGAAGCGCGTGCGCAACCGTCCGGTGGCCGAGGTGCTGCCGGCGTTGGACCTCTCCAAGCGCGCGGATTTTGAAGGCGAGAAGAAGCAGCCTCCGAAAAAAGTCGCCGAGTTGGAAAAGTCGCTGAAAAAGCTGCAGAAGGAACAGGCATTCCGCGAGGCGAAGCTCACCTTTGACGATGAGCACAACCTGTGGGAAGCCCGCTACGTGAACAGCGAAGGCGCGGAGTACGCCATTAACTGGGAGCTGGCCTCTACGCCCGAGTATCGGCAGATGATGGCCAAGTACCGCCTGATTGCCGAATACATGCAGCCTCCATTCGTGGTGGAATCTAAGCAGCGCGACGCCGCCAGCATTGAGAAAGACGCTCCGAATGGCGAAGAGCTGAGCGACGTGGAGAAGGCTGACCTGGAGAAGGCGGAGAAGAAAGCTCCTGCCGCCGCGCCGCGCCGCAAGGGCGCTCCCGCCGATCCGGTGGAAAAGCAGTCGGCACGCGAGCTGTTTGAGTACGTGCTGAACGAAGGCCGCAAGGACTTCACCGTGCAGCGCTACAAAGGACTGGGCGAAATGTCCGCCGAGCAGCTATGGCAGACCACCATGGACCCGGAGAAGCGTACGCTGCTCTCGGTCCGCGCGGAAGACATTGAAGCCTGCGAGGCCATCTTCACCACGCTGATGGGTGAAGACGTGGAAGCCCGCCGTAAGTTCATCGAAGAAAATGCGCTGGATGTGAAGAATTTGGACATATAGCTAATCGCGAACGAAATACGCGATTAGCGCAATCACCACAGCGCAGACGGAGACCAAAAAAGCAGCAGCCGTGTAGAATGTCACCGCAGTCGAGAACTGGCTTGTGGAAATTACAGCAAGTGCAGCAACGACAATCGTAAGTACAAATCCTACAGCAGCGGCGGCCTTTTCGGCACGTGATTCGAAACGTTCAAGTGTTGCTGAAGTTCTCGCTTCGAGCTGCTCCATGCGGGTGCTTAGATCACTAAGTTGTTCCGCCAGTGCGCTACGCAGGACAGGATAATCTTCGAAGATTACCCATTTGCTTATCGGTTCGTATTTCAGTGAGGCCGCGTGTACCTCAGTAGTTTTGACGAAGTCGATAACAGCGATTGGCTCGGAGTAGCGGATAGTTACAGGCTGATGGGATAAGTTGTAGATCGGGCAGTAGAGGTGGCCTACATAGCCAGCATCCACCTGCGGACCGCCAACCCAAAGCAAACCTTGATAAGCTCGGGGAACCTGAATATTCCAGCGGCCAATTAGAAACCGCGGCATATTGATTATTTCTAGAGTCTTGAGAATTGCAACTTCAAAGGGCGGAATTACGATTTCGTCTCTACCTTCACCATCAGCGAGGTTCTTAGGAATTCCACCAACCGAACACTGGTCACCCACACTAAGTTTGTAGTATGCAGGTTTGAGGTGCTCTTTTTTAAATGGCTTGATTAGGTCGAACTGATTGCAATAGAACTCAATTCCGTCGCTTAGGACAACGCCAGTACCGGGGAAATCGTCAGTTGTGGGCTGGCGCTTCCTGAGCTCCTCTAACCGTTGGATTTCAAGCTTCCGTTTTTGATCGAGAGTCATACATGTTGCCGGATCACGCCACCTCGCAGCGTATGCTGCACCCAATATAATCAAAAACACTGGTTAACTTGGGTCCAACACCAAAGTAGCGAACTGGTACCCGAAACTTGTCCAGCTCGCTAAGGAATTGCACGGACTTGGCGGAGAGCTCGGCGCGAGTTTGCGCGGCCAGATCACGATAGTCGAGATAATCCAAACCGTTAACTGCGATGCGTGTAGGTCGATTTGCCACGATAGCGCGAGAGGCCAAGTCCCAGTCAAACCGCCCGACTCGCCGAGTTTTTTTTGTGACGCTTGTAATCTCGTCAAGTGGATGCGGGTAGCCACTCTCAATTTGGATGGTTTTCCAGTCCGTTTCGTCTAGGAAACTACCAGCCTGTTTACCAGACACCCTAATCGGAAAAGTTCTGAGAACGACCACTATCTCAGTAACCAAAATTGGACTAAGACCAACCTCGCTCAGAAACCCAGCGGCTGTTGTATCGCGTGAAGTAGCCTTTGGATACTGCTCCGAGTGGTACAGCGACAATCCGAAGCCCTGTGTGCCCTCAACCAGTACTTTTCTCCCCAGGTCGATGGCCTCATTCGCTTCGGCCGAGACATCGGTTAGGAGTGGTTTCAGCCAGGGAAAATTTTCAGCCGCATGCCTTGCCAGGCACACATCGGTGCCTCTGAGTACCCGCCGCGCGACCGCTGAACCCACGCCACACAGAGTTGAACTGAGCCGTTCACGAAGGCCCAATTCCTGCTCGCGGTGGCGATCCGACGCTTCGATTACCATCGCGTTTCGGTCAACACCAACCCTCTCAAGGCCCAGTCAGAGCGTGTCTATTTCGTGCTTCAGAACCTCGAGATCGATCAATGCCCCGGCGGGAACGAGTAAACGCGTCTTCGGGTTCACGAAACCCGTAGGAAGCTGGCGGACGAGCTTAGTCGTGCCGTCTTCGGCCACGAAAGAATGACCGGAGTTCGGGCCTCCGCAGCGGATGCAGATATCAATGTCCTCGCGAAGGGTTATGAAGGCCGAGATTTTACCTTTGCCTTCGGAGCCATATTGTCCTCCCACTACGACCCACAGACTCACAACGACCTCGCGTTTCTCAGTTCCGCAAGGACCTGGTCAACGGTCAGGTACAGGTCTTCGAGCGTTCCCGTATTCAGGATTGCTTTGTATGCCAGCGGTTTCAACTCATCAATTCTCTGCTCAACGGGTGCTGAATCTGCAGCCTTGAATTGGTCGAATGTCTGGCCAGGCCTGCCTTTCACGTGTCCCCAGCGAGTTTCTATGGGGCAGTCCAGGTACAGCAAACGAAAGCAAGGCGCGAATTGCATGTTGAGGCTGTCATAGTCGACGGGATGGCGCAGGCCATCCACGGCGCAATCGATATCGGCTTTGATCCTCACAATCAAGCGACGATTGAGCTCGACCTGCAGCCCTCCGGACATTACGTCCCACCCTACAGACTGAAGTCGGGCTTTGCTGCCGGGGTCTGCCTTGCGCCATTCGGCAAGGACTTCGCTGTAGCGTATGTACTGAAACGCGTAAGCTGCTTCCAAATGACGGGCTACAGAGGTCTTGCCTGACCCGATGCGTCCCGCAATACCAATTACCAGCCGCTGTCCCTTACGTGTTGACATCGCCGCCCGGCATTCTAGCTGGATGCACTCGGCGGCACCTCGTCCAGACCCGATGAAGCCAAAATTACCGCTAGCCTGCGGTAGTCAATCGAGGGAGAGCGAGGAACGAGCAGGT
>JBFXAV010000253.1:0-4926 GCA_050183935.1 Candidatus Korobacteraceae bacterium
CATGCTAGAACCTAAATCACTAATCGCCCGAATACCTTCATTCGTAGCAGAATCGCTTCGGTCAGGAGTTTGCTTTGGTTGCAGTAGAATCCGCTCTGCCACAAACTGAATCGCATGTGTCCACCGCTTCCGCACTTCACGCGCAGGAGGCAACCTGGAATTCCTGCTTGAAGCTGCAAGCCGGCTTCTGGGCGGTGGCTCTCGCTGTGAATGCCCTTCAAAATTTTGCGTTACGGCACACGGTCGTAAGCGACACCGTTCCCTACCTCGAAATTTCTGACGGGATGCTTAATGGGGATTGGGCTCGCGCAGTGAATACGCTCTGGAGTCCACTCTACCCAGCCGTTCTTGCTTTGCTGCGAGCGATAGTAAAACCAGAGCCATGGTGGGAGTTCGCAACCGTTCACGCCGCCAATTTTTTAATCTTCGGTGCAACCATCGCGGCGTTTGATTTCCTGATTCGTGCCGCTGGGTTCCATAGAAATCCCTATCGACTCATCATCGCATACACAGCTTTTCTTTGGGCCTCGCTCGCGCTAATTGGCCCGGTTTCCACCCCGGACATGCTGCTGTTTCTGTTCGTATATATATCCGCTGGGATATTGATCAAGATTCGCAACGGAGACGGCTCCGTTGGAAGTTTTCTTCTGCTTGGTCTCAGCCTGGGCGTGGGCTTCCTGGCAAAAGCTCCCTTGTTCCCCCTGGCTCCTCTTTTTTTGTTACTGGCTTTTGAAAAAACCCGGAGACCGGCAGCGTTGGCCGCAGGCATGGCAGCATTTCTGCTGGTGGCGGGACCCTATGTCGCGCTGCTGTCGCAGAAAGAAGGACGGCTGACTTTCGGCGATAGCGGGCGGTTGAACTATCTGTGGCACGTGAACCGTTTTCAGCTTTACGGGGACTGCGTTCGCGAGCAACTGCAGACAAGTCCCCCTATCTATGCACTCCGCACGAATTCCACCCGAAATGTTTCTGATCCCGCCTACTTCGATCCTGGCGAATGGTGCCGGGGAATTACCCCGCAAGTAAGCCTGAAACACCAGATCTTCCATACCACCAAGATCACCGCCGAGTTCTTCGAGGCTTCGCCCCCCAGCCTGTTTCTCGGGGCCGTGCTGGCGTGTGCCGTGGTAACCGCAGGCTCAATCCTGCGCGGATGGCCCCTGATTCTGCCGTGTTTGGTTGCGTTTGCCATGTTTTCCCTGGTGCACGTGGAATGGCGCTACCTGGCGGGATTCCTGGTGCTGGCAGTCATGGGCATTTTCGAAGGATTGCGTCCGGACCGGCGGACAGCTCTCGCAGTAGCATTGGCGGCTGGCCTTGCGATTCCAATCGCGATCTCCAAACAGGTGTATGTTTTACGCAACCCCGCTGTTCATCAGGAGGTCGCTGCCCGGCTCCTTGAGCTTGGGCTCCGCGAAGGTGACCCTGTTGCCACTGTTATTGGAGGCGCTGACAATTATTGGGCACGTCTGGCGAGAGTTCGGATTGTGGCGCTCGTGCCAAAGGAATACATTCAAAATTTCTGGGGAGGAAGTCAGCAGGCAAGCCTTGAAACGTTCCGCAACTTGGGCGCGAAGATTGTAGTAACTAGCCAGGTCCCGGCCTGGAGGGACGTCAGCAGCTGGAAACCGCTTGGCTACGGCTACTATGCCTATTGGCTTAGGTAAGGGGCGGTCTGTTGATGATCTTACCTCGGCATCCCAACTTGCTCGCCCCTGCTACGCACAATGGAAAGGGCCGCTGATCAGCGGGGGCTCCCCGTCAGCGGCCCAATTCTTGATGGACATCCTACTACTTTTTGAAGCGCTTTTTCAGTGAAGCAGCCAGCAGACCCGAACCGAACAAAGCCAAGGTTGCAGGCTCCGGGGCATGCGCAGGCGTGGGATCGCTTCCCATGAAGCGAACATTATCAAAAATAACCTGGCCCGTGGTGCTCAGGTTAAGAAAACGAATCTCAAAAGCATTGCCGAACAGTGGGCTGCTAGCCCCTGTGCTGAAGGTTAACGTCGACGTCAAAAACCCTCCAGAAGCAGGATTCAGTGTGTCGTTATCTTCGGCGACCAAAGTTGACCCTGCCCAAAGCTGGATTGCATAGCGAATGGGCGGGTTATCCGCACGTTGTCCAACGTCCACCTTCAACGTGTAGTCATAGTACGGAGAGACTATGGTGCTAAGCGTTTGCGCTACCGTTGCGTTCGAGCCCATCCAGAGGATGTTCTGACCATGAGTCGGACCAGAAGGAAGGGCAGAGATCGGGGGATTGAAAACACCTGCGTTCCCCTTGACCACATTCCATCCTGGAACATAAGTAGACCACTGATTATCCGAGCGAATAGGATCCTCGAAGCTCCAATTCACCACATTGTAATGCTCCAACACCGGATCGGCCCAAGCAGTGCACCCAACCAATAAGGCCAATCCCAAAATCAAAGATTTCACGAGACTCTGAATCATGACCGTCCCCCTCGCAGCACAATGAAGCAAGAATGCTGCCATTGTCGGCATTGCTTGTATGCTCTTGAAAAACCTGTATTAGTTTGTGTTCAAACGAGAAAGCGGCCCTTGCCAACGTGCAAACATTTTCATACTGAGAGAGCTTTCTATGCCAACCTGCCGTTGGAACAACAGCGAATCGAACCGCTTCACGGCTGCTCTGGCGAGCACGCCTGCCGATGCCTGGCGATGTGAACACTCGACCAGAATTGCTGGGGGTCTAATAGGGCTGAGACCCACTGCTGGGATATTGCCTCGAATGAATACCGTTCTCGGTGGTACGCCTGCAGGCGCGCTCCGCTGACCGATCCGCTGCGGATCCGTTCCACCATGGAAGCAATTGCGGCTCCGAGCGCTGCGTCATCGAGAGGAACAACAGTGACATCTGGATTGTCTTGCGCGAGATCGCGAATCCCCCCTACGTTGCTTGCAACGAACGGCACGCCATGCGCCATGGCCTCCAGGAGGATCGCAGGAAGTCCTTCACTGTCCGACGGAAGAACGCACAGGTCTACCTGCCGAAAGATCTGGCCGGCTTCTTCCGGCGTCGCCCAGCCAGGGTGGAGACGAGTTGTTTGCTCCTGACCCAGCTTTCGAATGTACCCCTGTAATTCCAATTGGTCGGGTCCGGAGCCATAGAAATCCAGCGTAGCGCCTGCAGGGGCGTGGCGTTGCCATATATCCACCAGCCTGAACACGCCTTTGGGACGCTCATAACGGCCCATGTAGGCAACGCGCACCGACTGTCCAGCCGGTCGCGGCTCCCATGGCGGGGCTGCGGAGTAATGGCCCAATGCGGGTATGACCGCAATCGGCACAACGGTCTTGTATCCCTTGGCCAAGGACGGGGATTCCACGATGAGACCGTTTACGTCACCCTCGATTCGCGGATCCATGAAAGAGACAGGGGGCGGAGCCCCCACACGATTCAGAAAGACGTGGCCCCCTGGTTTGACGTGCTCGGCGAGTGCGTGCACTAGCCGGCTGGTATCGAACGTGTAAAGGAGGTCGAAATCGCGTGGCAGCATCCAACGCCATGCATACAGACTCCATGTCATCGAGAGTCGCGGCCAACGCAGGTTGGCAGCAAATGGAGTCGAAATGTGACGGATAGGAATCTGCTGGGCAAGCCGGAGTATTGCAACATTTTTATCCAATGCTACACGCGTAGCCAGAGTCACATCAGCTCCGTGAGAGACGAGCAAGCGGCTCAATATCAGCAAGTGTGTTTCCACCCCGCCAGTCGCCTGAATTGGTGCCGATATGAGTATCTTCCTCCGAACTCCCCTTAACATCAGTGTTCAGCTCACTCAAAAGTCCCGCACGAACGACGAAGTAACTCAGTACAAGCTGGATAAGAAAGGGCGACATGTCCGCACTGTCTGAACCCGGTAAGACTGGCCAAGTACAAAGCGGTCTTCCACAAAACTGTTGGCCTGTCCTCGTGAGACGGAAGCTTAAGGCTTCGGTCCTGTGCAAATCGCGACTAGTGCCCAAGCCAGGTCGCAATTAACTTCACTGATGACAAGATCCGCCTCCGTGGTCGCAAATTGCTGGCTATAAATTGGATCTTCGATGTGACGTCCTCGTACCCGCTGCATCCATCGCCCCAAGCGCACTACGGGATTCATCCAGAGACTCAGCGCGATTCTGGTTGCGGCGCTCCAGTGCTGGCCGAGCATCCTGATATGTTCAAATTTCATATGCAAGATCGCTTCGAACTCCTTCGTGGTGTACTCGCGAACATGATAAGTGTTCTCCGGTGGTCCAACACGTTTCTCAGCTCTACGGGGTGTGCTGCAAATGAAAGTCCCCTCGGAAGCAATCAAAGCAGCGGCACGCGATAAGAAGAGCTCGGGATGCTGCAAATGCTCGAACGATTCCAAAGCAATCACCGTATCAAAAGGGCCCGTGATCGCTCGCAGATGATGAAGATCATCCTGCACATAGCGAACGGCCGGATGGTGAAAGCGCTGGTTGGCAATAGTCAGCGCCTCTTCCGAGATGTCCACGGCCACTATCTCCGCGGCTCCTGCCTCTGCAAGAAGCCGGGCACCGTAGCCAATTCCGCACCCAGCATCTAACACTCGTTTACCAGCAACAAAGTTCGAGGCAAAGCGATAACGCTGGACATGGTCCGCCATGCCTCCACGCGACCAATCTTCCCCCGGAATTATTCGTTCGTGATGTCTCATTCCAGTACTCATAGTTGACAACCGTTCTCACCGGAGAACCGATTCCGTGCCTAAAACTGACATTATTATTTCGCCGTTACTTGAGCGCGCGCGGGTAGAGCTTCGGTCGGAACGAACGACCAATGGGTCTTTAGGCAAACACTGCCAATCCTGCTGAAGGGCGGATGATACGGGTTCTCGCCCGTACCTATTTCGACCCTAAGAGCGGATTCAATCTGACAATAGTCTTCCCTGCCAT
>JBFXAV010000254.1:0-4921 GCA_050183935.1 Candidatus Korobacteraceae bacterium
CGGGAGTGTCCAGGAACGGTCCACCCGAGGCGGTCAGCCACACCCGGTCGACTTCCTCCAGACGCCCGCCTCGCATGCATTGGTGAACGGCATTGTGCTCGCTGTCGATGGGAAGAAGCGGCTTGCCCTGGCGCTGTGCCTCGGCCGTAAGCAGCTCGCCCGCAACTACCAGGGACTCCTTGTTGGCCAGCCCCACAATCTTGCCGGCGCGCACGGCTTCATACGTAGCCCGCAGTCCGGCCACTCCCACAATGGCGCTCACCACGAAGTCAGCTTCCTTGTGGGTGGCTACCTCCACCGATCCTTCGTCCCCGCTCAATACCTGGGTTCCCTGGATATTGGCATTTTCCAGCATCGTGAGCAGACGCGTCGCATAGCCTTCGGTTGCCACCGAAACCAGCTTGGGACGCCAGCGAACAATCTGCTGGAACAGCACTTCGAGGTTGGAGCCGGCAGCCAGAGCGGTAATGGAGAAGCGCTCAGGATACGCTTCCACAATGCTCAGGGTGCTGCGACCGATGGAACCGGTCGAACCAAGAATGGAGATGCGAGTCATGTCGCGAAGCTTCTATAACTGAGCCTGACTGCGCGACCGGGGGAGAGCCGCTGGCTCACAGATGACCTTGGGCGATTACCTGTAAAGCAGCATAGTACCACAGGATAGGGGCAGCAAAGAGCAGGGCGTCCAACCGGTCGAGCATGCCCCCATGGCCCGGCAGAAGGCTCCCGGAATCCTTGACTCCTGCACCCCGCTTCAGCAGAGATTCCACCAGGTCTCCCAGTTGCGCGGCAATGTTGACCATCCCGGAAAGAACCGCAATCGAAAGGATGGAAGGCCCCTCGAGAGCAAAGTAGCCTTGCCCGCGCTCAATTAGCCCCACGTTCCATAGCGTCTGGCTGATCTGTGGAGCGTTGCTGAAAATCCATACCCCCACGGCCACGCTGGCCAGAAAAGAAGCCGCTGTTCCCTCCCAGGTTTTGCCGGGACTAATTCGCGGCGCAAGCTTATGGCGTCCCAGCAGGCGGCCGGCATAGTAAGCAGCGGTGTCTCCCGTCCAGACCAGAAGCAACAAGTACAAAATCAGAAAGGCTCCTGCCCACATCAGCCGTAATTGCACCACCAGGGCGAGCGGCAAGGCGATGTATGCGATGGCGAACATCCCGGAGGCTGCGGCGGGAAAGGCGCTTTGCAGGTTGGATCGCGCCATGGCGATTGCCAGGAACACGAATGGGGCCAGCACTGCCGCGATGGCGATAGCGCCAAACGTCAGCGGCACAGAAAGCAGCGTCAGCGGAATGTTGAAGGGCGCAATGACGAATGGCTGAAGCGTCAAACCAAGAAATAGAAGAATGGTGAAACCGTACACCGGCAAGGGCGAGGGTTCGATCCCATAGTGCCGGGCTAGTTCCAGGAACTCCCGGATGCACAGCAGGGCAGCCAATCCTACGAACGGCGCCAGTACATAGACAGGCGAACGCAGCGCCAGCAGCAGAACCACCGGGATCAGCACAATTGCCGTGACGACGCGCTTCATTGGGTTGGATGGCTTGCTGCCGTAAGGCTAAGAGCAGGGTAGCGCAGATGGTGGCTTTCCGGCGATGGATCGCATCGCCACTCCGCTCCTTATCGTTTTCCATTCAAGACATGGGTGCCGTGGCCGTTTCCATTGTGCCCGGAAGCAGGCTGGGGAGAGATTCCGCCATAGCGGCGTTCGCGCTTTTGGTACTCGCCAATAGCTTCCAGCAGGTGCAGCCCCCTGAAATCCGGCCACAGGGTTTCTGTCACGAAGATTTCCGAGTAGGCCACCTGCCACAGCAGGAAGTTGCTGAGCCGCATTTCCCCGCTGGTGCGAATCACAAGGTCCAGATCCGGAAGATTGCTGGTGTAAAGATGACGCGAGACCAACGATTCATCCAGGCTCAGGTGCTCCAACCCGCCGTTGCGGGAAGCGCTGTCGAGGATGGAGCGAAAAGCATCCACCAGCTCCAGACGCGCGCTGTAATTGAGCGCCAGCGTAAGCTTCATGCCAGTGTTGCCGGCAGTGGCTTCGCGCGCCCATTCCATGCGCTCTTGCACCGCCTCGGGCAGCTCCCACTGGCGGCCGATGTAACCCAGGCGGATATTGTTCTGATTGAGTGTGGGAACTTCCTGCTTGAGATAGCGCCGCAACAGGGTCATCAGAAAGGAGACTTCCGAGCGCGGCCTGCGCTGCCAGTTTTCCGTGGAAAAGGCATAAAGCGTCAGCGAGGAAATACCAGCGCGGGCAGCGGTCTCCACGGTGGAACGCACCGCATCCACTCCGGCCTTGTGCCCGGCGATCCGCGGCAAATGCCGGCGGCGCGCCCAGCGCCCGTTCCCGTCCATAATAATGGCGATATGCCTGGGAAGCCTCGTGGGATCGAGCCTGCGGTAAGCTTCAGCCTCGCTCCGGTTGAGACCGGTCGGAATGGTCAGTTGCAACTTCAACCTCGTGATTTCAGACGCTATCACAGCCGAGCGGCCAACGGCAATGAACGGTTATGCGCGGCGGTCTGACGAAACACTTTCGCAAAGCTGCTCGGCAATGAGTAAGCTGTGTTTGCCCTTGCTATGATTTCGGGCCATGCGGGAATGTGCGTTTTGCGACCACACGGCCAAACTCACTGGTGAACACCTGTGGAGCGATTGGATGAACGGCGTGTTCCCGGGCCGGAAACGCTTCACTGATAAAGACATTACCGGCAAGGTTACGGGCGCATGGATAGCCCCCGAACTCAATAGAACGGCCAAGGTCGTCTGTGAACAATGCAACAACGGATGGATGAACGACATTGAAAACTTCCATGCCAAACCATCCATGTCAGACTTGGCTAAGTGGGTTGGAGACGTTCCCATTTCACAATCGCGGGCGAACTCCATCGCTCTATTTGCCTTTAAGTCGGCGGTCGTTATTGACCACATCTGTCGCAACCGACCTCCCTTTTTTGACCGGTCTATCCGCCACCGTTTTCGCACCCACCTCAGAATTCCGCCAATGGCGAGTATGTGGCTTACCGGGCTAGTCCCTGGGGCCAATGGGCATATTCAAACTTGGTACTACGAAAGTACCTCCCCACCCCCAAACAATCTCAAGCTCTACGTGCTCACATATTCCATTGGTCACTTGGTCATCCAAGTCACCGCCGCTAAGGATCATGGGTTCCGACGATTCGTCCCACGGAGTGAATACTTGGCCGTCCCGTTTTTCCCTAAGCTTGAGGAGGGGTTCGTCTGGCCGCCGTCGCCGTGCCTTAACAGCGCTGCCGAATTTGACCAGTTTGCCGCGAGGTGGAAAGACCTGCGAATTTTTACGGCGTGACACAACTCCCCTCCCGCCGAGTGAAACTGAGCCACTACCAAGCGTCTCTACAGGTTGACGTTGCCGCTTCCAGTTGCTATATTTGAAAAGTTCTGCGAGTAGGTTTAGCTGGTTCTGTGCTCCATGGTCGTGCAGTGGGCTGATTGTTGGAGTTACTGAAGCTGAGCTTGTTGGAGTTAGTTACTCTCCCGCGGATGGCCGCAGGGCCGTCCTGATCGGGTGCCCTCGCTGAAGATGGTCTGCGCTGCCTCGTCCCCTTGGGCGAGGGTATGCAGGCCAAGGGCCACGAAACGGAACGCCTCCCGTTTATGGGCATTGGCGTCACCGTCGTTGGCTTAAGTCCTAGACGGAACCGAAGAAGGAACCGAACTTCCCCGGCGGACTTGTGCTGCGCGGGGCATCATGGCGGGCTTCGGGCCAGCCAGTCCCTGCGGGGTCAGGACGCGCCAGCACCCCGGCATACAAATGGCAGTGGGGAACTTTCGTGCTCCTGGAATGGGAGCCGGGATAAGCGTGCGCGCTGAAGGAGCTTGAGACAGTGCCGACATTCAATCAATTGGTGCGTCAGGGCAGGACGTCGCCCAAGTACAAGACGGCGAGTCCGGCGTTGCAGGCATGCCCGCAGAAGCGCGGGGTGTGTACGCGTGTTTACACCCAGACACCCAAGAAGCCGAACTCGGCTTTGCGCAAGGTGGCCCGCGTTCGCCTGACCAACGGGATTGAGGTGACTACCTACATCCCGGGCGTGGGGCACAACCTGCAGGAGCACTCGATTGTGCTGATTCGCGGAGGCCGCGTTAAGGACCTGCCGGGCGTTCGCTACCACGTGGTGCGCGGCACCCTGGATGCCACGGGAGTGGCAAACCGCAAGCAGGGCCGGTCCAAGTACGGAGCCAAGCGGCCCAAAGCCTAAGGAAATCGTGTAGGGACAGCCGCCCTCGGCTGTCCGTAGTCGCAAAGCGGCGAGGGAAATGAGGCGGCGAAAGAACTAGCAAAGCTGAGAGCGTTTTGTTATGCCAAGAAAAGGACATATCGCGAAGCGGGGCGTGAATGCCGATCCGGTCTATGGATCGACGCTCGTGACCAAGTTCATTAACTCCATGATGTGGGGCGGCAAGAAGAGCACGGCGGAGGCCATCTTCTACACCGCCTTGCAGAAGGTGGGGGAGAAGGGCGGCGACGAGCCCATCAAGCTGTTCAAGAAGGCGGTGGAGAACGCCAAACCGGTTCTGGAAGTGAAGAGCCGCCGCGTGGGCGGCGCCAACTACCAGGTTCCGGTGGAGGTCAATGCCGACCGGCGTACCTCCCTGGCCATTCGCTGGCTGCTGACCTATGCCCGCGCCCGTGGCGAAAAGGGCATGACTGAGAAATTGACCAATGAGTTGCTGGACGCCGCCAATAGCCGCGGCGCGGCCATTAAGAAAAAGGAAGACGTTCACCGCATGGCCGAGGCCAATAAGGCCTTTGCGCACTACCGGTGGTAAGAACCCAATTGCAAGAGCCGGGGCTGAACTGAGAGTTACGACGTGCCAAGACAGGTTCCATTATCGCGTTGCAGGAATATCGGCATCATGGCCCACATC
>JBFXAV010000255.1:0-4905 GCA_050183935.1 Candidatus Korobacteraceae bacterium
CTCACGCGTGTGACCGGCCGCGGATTTCGTATGAAGTTCGAGCTGCTGGCGCACCAGGCCTTTCCCTTTTCGAAGGCAGTCCGCTCGGCCGTGCTGCAAATGATGAATGCTGAGTCCGCGCGCGTTGCAGATCTGGCCCGTCTCAGCTATTTACTGGGAGAACTCTACGGTGAAGCCGTTCGCGAGACCGCCCGCCGCAAGCGCGTCAAGGTAGAGCTAGTGGGATGCCACGGCCAGACACTCTACCATCAGGGCGAGCCCGCGTTTTATCTCGGGCGCAAGCTGGCGGCGACGTGGCAAACCGGAGAGGGAGCCATTGTTGCCGCCCGCACCGGGGTCCCTACTGTGTCCGACTTTCGCCCTGCCGACCTTGCTGTGGGCGGCAAGGGCGCGCCGCTGGTTCCCTTTTTGGATTACCTGCTTTACCGCAACGCGAAGATCGGGCGCATTGTGCAGAACATAGGTGGTATCGCCAACCTGAGCGCCATACCCGCGGGTGCCACTGATAAAGATGTGATCGCCTTCGATACCGGCCCCGGCAACATGGTGATTGACGCCGTAACCGAACAGCTCACCGGCTGTGCGTTTGACAGGGATGGAAAGCTGGCCGCCGCGGGCAAGGTGATTGAGCCAGCGTTGCAAGAGATCTTCACCATGCCGTTCTTCCGGAAAGCTCCTCCCAAGACCACCGGACGGGAGCAGTTCGGACGAGAATTTCTGGCGCACTTCCTGTGGCTGTGCAAGAGCGCGAAGACCGAGAATACCGTTGCCACCGCCACGGCGCTCACGGCCAGAAGCATTGCGGATGCAATTCGCCGTCTCGTGCTGCGACGTGGCGATTTCCACGAGGTGATTGTCTCAGGTGGAGGGGCGAAGAACCCGACCCTCATGCGCATGCTGAAGGAGCAGTTGCCCAGCCTTACCGTGCGCAATAGCGATGAACTCGGCCTGCCGGCCGCCGCCAAGGAGGCCGTTGCCTTTGCGCTGCTTGCATACCAGACGTGGCATCGCCTGCCCTCGAACATGCCATCGGCAACAGGCGCGGCACGTCCGGCGGTGCTGGGAAAGATTTCGTACCCGTAGAATCTTCGTGGTCGCAATCGTGAATACACCTGACAAACCGGCGGCACAGGCGTTCAGCCGTGCGACCAGAACTAAGGTCCGACCGCGCCTTCAGCCGCACAGTTATGTTCGCTCGATCACCCTGTGTGCCCTGCTTCTGACAATCGTATTTTCACTTTCCTGCGGCCACGCTCCCGACCCGAACACGGTAGTGATGATCATTGAGAGCAGCCCCTCGAACCTCGATCCGCGCGTGGGAATCGACGCACAGTCGGAGCGCATTGGCGAGCTGATTTTCGACTCTCTGGTGCATCGCGACGAGCACTTCAATGTGCAGCCCTGGCTGGCGGAAAGCTGGGAAACTCCTGACCCGCTTACCTGGGTCTTCCATCTGCGTTCGGGCGTGGCGTTCCATGATGGCCGCCCGCTCACCTCCCGCGATGTGAAGTGGACCTTCGACTCCATTTTTCAGGGGGAGCTGCGCACGCCCAAACGTGGCGCATTTCAGCTTGTGGAGCGCGTGGATGCTCCCGACGAACGCACTGTGGTCTTTCGGCTCAAGGAGGCCTGGGCCAGCCTGTTATGGAATGTTTCCAACGGCTCGGTGGGAATTGTGCCGTATGGCAGTGGTGCGGAGTTCAACCGCAATCCTGTCGGTTCCGGGCCATTTCGGTTTGTGAGCGCGCAGCAGGATCAGGAAGTGATTCTCGAACGCAATGAATCCTATTGGGGAGAACGCGCTCATATTGCGCGTGTGCGCTTCATGGTGGTCCCAGACACGACCACGCGGGCGCTGGAACTGCGTAAGGGCAGCGCTGACATTGCGGTGAACGCAGTGACCTCCGATATGGCGTTGACGCTGGAGCACGACCCCGAACTGGTGGTCACGCGCTCGCCGGGCACAATCTATACGTACCTGGCAGTGAATCTTCGCGACCCCGTCCTGAAGGACGTGCGTGTGCGCCGCGCATTGGCATACGCCATCAACCGCGAACCCGTGATTGAGCACCTGTGGAGAAATTTTGCCCGCCCGGCCAAGAGCATTCTTCCTACGCAGTCGTGGGCTTATAACGGCGAGGTGCGCTCCTACCCGCACGACCCGGAGATGGCGCGCCGCCTGCTCGACGAAGCCGGGTATGCTCCCGGGCCTGACGGCGTTCGCTTCCACCTGACTATGAAGACCTCGACAGAGGAGAGCACGCGCCTGCTGGCGGCGGTGCTCCAGCAGCAACTGCGGGAAGTGGGCATTGCGCTCGACATTCGCAGTTATGAGTTCGCAACATTTTTCGCGGACGTGGTTAAGGGCGCGTTCCAGATTTATTCGGTGCGCTGGATCGGAGGCAACAACGATCCGGACATCTTCGAGTACGTCTTCCATTCCAGCCGCGTGCCACCCCGTGGCGCAAACCGAGGCTTCTATTCGAACCCTCGTGCTGACGAACTGATCGACCGCGGACGCCGCGAAACCGACATGGAGAAGCGCAAGGCTATTTATGCAGAGTTGCAGAGCCTCCTCGCCGATGACCTGCCCTACATCCACTTGTGGTATCTCGATAACATCGTGATCCACTCGCGTCGCGTAAGCCGTGTCGAGGTGGGCCCAAGCGGCAGCTATGACTTCCTGAAGACTCTGGAATTGCGCCCCTCCACATAAGAACTTCGTCCACAAAGACGCAATCATAATTGGCAAAAGGAAGATTCGCTGGCGGTCTAGAACGCTTCAATCGCGGGCAAAGGGCAGGGCACGTTTGATATCAACGCCAAACTTTGGTTCTTCGCGCGGACCTTGAATGCGGATGGGGATCACCGCTCCAGCGCCGTCGCGGCGAAAAAGCGGGTCGATCGGTTTGAGCAGCAGAGCTTTGATTCCACTTACGGTTTCGGAAACCTTTGCGTCGATGCGTAGCTCACCTTCAAAGTCGAGGTTTTCGCTGCGCAGGCCATACTGGCCTTGCACGTGGACAACGGCTCCTGGGACGCGGAAGGCGACTCCGGACAGCGCCATGCGTCCATTCTCCAGAAGAAACTTCCCCTGGAGGTTTGAGACGACGCGTTCCTTCCCGGCCTGAGCTTCTTCTTTCTTATTAATTCCCCGCCCCCGCAGGCTCAGCGTGCGGATTTTAGACTGCACGTCGTCGTCAGCAAAACGGGCAGAGGCCAGCAAGAATTCTCCTTTCAGGAACAGTTTGTCGGCCACATCCTGCTTTCCCGGCGGCAAGTTCAATCGGGCGTTCATTTTCATCGTCCCGGAGAGTGGAGGTTCGGCCTTGATCGCAAGCCGCAAGAAATCCTCAATGCGGGCGCGGTCGGCGCTCACTTGCAGGGAGATGGTTTTGCCCTTCGTCGGCTTGCCGTCTGGTCCTGGCTGGTTGGCGATGCTGCCGCGTGCAACGAATGTGGACTCGCCAAGCTTGGCAGTCACCGGCTGAAGATACGTGTCACCATTGGTGCCATCCACAACAGCCTTGAACTCCGTCCGCAAGGGAACACGATTGCCGCTGAGGCCGAGGGTAAAGTCCGGGGTATCGGTCCAGCCCTCGACTTCAATCCGTTCCAGCCGTCCGTCATAGGCGCCGTCTGAGGAGAGCATCCCGGAAATTCCCCGGAAAACCGACAGATCCGCATCGCGAAACTGGTAGCTGCCGGAGACAGGAGTCAGGCTGAGTTCTTCGGCATTCCATGGCCCGAACTTCCCATGAGAATCGATCCACCCCGGAGGAGTCGCATTGTGCAATCGCGCCTGGAACCGCATGGGCTGGTTGGGGCCGACGGAGTGCATGGTCAGGCGCTCAATGTCGAATTGCATGGGTTCTTTGCCAGGCTTGCGGGAATGAATGCGCAAAATGGTTCCATCCGCGCGCAGCTCGACAATGGATACATCCGGCACGCCACGTTTTGGTTTGCCGCTGTCGGGAGGCACATCTTGCTGGTCGCCAGCCTTCTGGTTGCGAGCGTCAACATCTTCTTCGGGACGCCGGTCGCGGCGCGGAGGCACGTTAATCACCAGGCCTTGCAACTCGACCAGCCCAAGTTTTGGAGCTTTTCTCAGAAGCGCGCTTGCGCCGGTGTGGAGAGACAACTTACCAATCGAGATAAACGGCGGCATATTGGCAGGCTCTTCGCGTCGCCGAACTACAACCTGCTCCGCCGCCACCTGCAAACCGGGAAATGCGTGAACACTTAGCTTTCCGATATCTACGTTGCCCTGATAACGAGCTTCCAAAAGACGGATAAGATGGGCTCGTACGATGGGCTCGGCCCTGTCTTTGAGGATCAAGACGGCTATACCCGCAGCCAGAGTCAGGATGCCGGTGACTCCTGCTATCCAGCGCAGAGCTCTCCGACGGCCAGCCCTCCGGTGGGGTCTCGCCGACTCTTCGCGTTCGTGAGCACGGGCTGATTCCAATAGCAAAACCTTGGAAAACGGAAACTGCCTTAAGCCTTACTTTGCTTGTGATTGGAGTCCATCCGGCCCTACGCTGTTGCCCAGGCTCTTGCACTTCCCACCATCAAGTCCTGCTTTAGCGCATGCCTTCCGGGTGGGTGATCTAAAAACGCATGGTCTTGCCTGTTCTTCAATCGTTCAGTATGTTCTTTAGATCACGCGAGATCACGCTGGGTAAGCTATGGGAAGCAAGCAAGACCGAACCGGAGCCTTGGTGCGCAAGCTGGGGAACCTGCTAACGGAGATCCCCAAGGACGCGACCGTGGAGCGGGTTCATCACCTGCGTACTACAGTCCGGCGGCTGGAGACCGTGCACGACACACTTCCCGAAACTGAAGCCAGTGAGCCGAAGGTTTGGAAGAGGCTTTCCAAGATTCGCCGCCGGGCGGGAAAGGTGC
>JBFXAV010000256.1:0-4871 GCA_050183935.1 Candidatus Korobacteraceae bacterium
GAATGGTCCCGGAAGCAGGAACGTCGGCTGCCCAAACGGCAGTCGCGGCCAGCAACAGCAAACTTCCGGCAGTTGTTCGCAACATGAGGTGAAGACGATCCTGTGGGCGTGGACTAAACCTCGAGCACCTGCTCAATGGCCACGGCAACGCCGCTTTGGTCGTTGGGCAGCGTCACTTGCCAGCCGTATTGTTTCAGCTCCGTGCAGGCATTGCCCATGATAACGGGAACTCCGGCGAACTCAAGCATTTCCACGTCATTGTGATTGTCTCCGATGGCCATGACCTGGTTACGGGAGTAACCCTGGCGCGCGGCCCATCGCGCCACCGCATGGCCCTTCGAGCAACCCGCGTTCAGGATGTCCACAATGCAGAGGTCGCGCGCGGGATACTCCGTCTTGAGCACCGTCATGGCATCCGCGATCCCGGCAGCGAGCAGCTCCCGCTGCGCCTCTTGCATGCGCTTTACGGTTCCGCAATACATCAGTTGAATGGGATCGGAGATCAGCGCCTTTTCCAGCGGTATAACCAGCTCAATATATTCGGCATTCTTCTCCATCCATCGCGAGATGGAGGCATGGAGTTCGTCCGCCCGCTCTATGACGAGAGCACCTTTAGTTTCGCTGTCAAAAGTCAGGACAGCGCTCCCGCGAAAGGCATCCATGTGCCGGATCAGTCTTGCCGCCGTCGCCGCGGGCAATCGATCCCGGTGGAAGAACTCTCCATTCGACGAACGTGTCACCGCGCCATTCGAGCTGATAAGCCACAGGTCGAAACCCAGCGCCTGGGCAATCGGAAGGGCAAAAGCATGCCGGCGTCCGGTTACCAGAACGATCTCCACTCCCGCTTCGTGCGCGCGACGCAATGCCCGTAAATTGGCGGAAGTGATCTGAAGCTGCGGATCAAGGAGAGTGCCATCAATATCGATGGCGATAAGACGTACAGAGGGCTTCACTGAAAAGATTCTAACAGTAGGCCAGGCCCCATTAGTTCCTCTGATGAGACCTTTTATCGAGCAGCGAGCCGTCCCGACCGGAGTCCTGTTAGGGACATCACTCCATAGCGCGGCACGTCAGTGCCAGGAATTCTCCATTCAGGTTCGAAGTCCCGCAAGGGATGGAACTCATTGATTGTTCTCCTAATGAATCGCGCCCCCAATACTGAGTAGTCGGCTGGTGTGTGCTATCGTGCTGCTCCGGTCTGGCCGGAAGGGAGGGCATTGATGGGAATCCGTGCTGTTCGCTGTTGGAGCTTCGGGATGACGTTGCTGGCGGCATGCTGCTTCATCGCGCCAGTTCTTGCCCAGGAAGGCGGCCGGGGCACAGGTCGCGGTAGTGCTCCTAACTGGTTGGCAAATGTTTCTGCGCTCGAATACCAGCTTGTGAGCTGGCCGCTGGAGGCAAAGAGTGCCGCCGGCTTTGATGCCGGTCCATGGAATTTCATTCAGGTGCCGTCCATGGCAGTCGCCCCCAATGGAAACGTTTTGCTCCTGCACCGGGGCGCGCATCCCATCATGGAGTTCGAGCCTTCGGGAAAGTTTGTACGCTCCTGGGGAAATGGAATGTTCAGCGAGGGCAAGGTGGTCAACATTCCGCCGAAAGATCGCCCCGCCAACAGTTCGCGGTACTCGGTGGTATACGGTCCGGCGGCGTGTGAATCCTGTGGCGCGCACGTGGTCCGCGTTGATCCCCAGGGAAACATCTGGCTGGTGGATGCCGGCGGGCACGTCGTCTATAAGACCGACACGCAGGGCAGGGTGCTGCTGCAACTTGGAACCAAAGGTGTCTCAGGCACAGACAGGTCGCACTTCAACCTGCCTACCGACGTGGCATTTGCTCCCAACGGCGACATCTACATCAGCGATGGCTATGGCAACGCGCGCGTGGTGAAGTTCTCTCCGAGCGGAGAGTTTCTGTTGGAGTTTGGCAAGCGCGGCACTGGTCCCGGAGAGTTCGGATTGCCACACAACGTCCAGGTGGATGCCCAGGGCAAGGTGTACGTCAGCGACCGCGACAATCAGCGCATTCAGGTATTCGATCCCAGCGGAAAGTTCCTCTCTGAGTGGGCCGGAACCGGAGGCATCTCCGCCATGCTGATCGTCAAGGATCAATCCGGCCAGGAACGCATCTGGACCAGCGGCGTGCTCCGCGACCTGAACGGCAAGCCGCTCGGTCGGCTCAATGAGGTTCACAGCAGCGTCCACGGCGGAATCGCGGTCACGTCCTCCGGCGACGTGTACTTCGGGCTGCTCAATGGTACGGCGCAGAAATTTGTGAAGAAGGGCCAGTAAGCAAGCAGGAGCGCGGGTGAGTTTTGAAAGGGCGCGGCTTCAGCCGCGCCGCAACAGGCTCCGGGATCGCGGCTTTAGCCGCTGCGGGATTCCATTCAAAACCGCAACACCAGTCCGCCGGTAATCACCAGGTTGTGCTGCCGCTCGTCCAGATCGGAAAGCCGCAGTTGTGCGTTTCCGGAGTAAAAGTCGCGAAACTCGCCGCGCAGGCTCAGGTACGGCGCAATCTTCGCGTCCATGCCTAAGCCAAAGTCAAATACATTGGTATTGGTGACGTTGTCCCCGCCTGCAGGAACCAGCGAACCACTTTTGCTGAACCGCGCTATTCCTACACCGCCAGCGATATACGGCGTGATGGGGAACTCCGGGGCCAGCTTCAGCTTGAGTCCGGGTGCAATAAACATTGCGGAATAGGTTCCGGCGGAGGTGAGTTGCTGTGTGCTGGTCACGGTGCTGTTGAGCGTGCCTACGATGGGAAGATCGAAGTGCAGCGACACCAGCGGCAGCGCCAGGAGCCGCGCGGAAAACGTGCCTTGCAATGCAACCGCAGTATCTGCCAGGCGATGGTTCACAGGGAGATAACCTCCAGCGCCGATAGCCAGTTCAATAGATTGCGCGCTCACCGAAGCTGCCGACGCCATCAAGAGCAAACACACGAATATCCGGCAAACCTTCAATCTAGCCTCCAAGCCGGGAGAGTAGCTCTATGATTGGTAGCTGTCTTGGGCTGATTGGTTGCACAAAGCAACCACAAAGGACACGAAGGAAAACACAAAGGGCACAACGTGCCACGCCTTCAAGCGTGCTTTTCTCGGCGTCCTCTATGTCTCTGCGGTGAGTTGGTTCTAAACTTCCACCGGCTGTGCTGCCGCCTTCTTCGGAAACATTTCGCCAATGCGCTTGATCTCCGCGCCAACCCCGCGCAGCTTTTCTTCAATGCGCTCGTAGCCGCGGTCGATGTGATACACGCGGTCGATGATCGTCTCGCCGTTGGCGACCAATGCTGCTAACACCAGCGATGCCGACGCCCGCAGATCAGAAGCCAGCACTGCCGCGGCGCCCAGATCTGCCTTGCCGCGAACAATGGCCCGGCGGCCTTCAATCTTAATGTTGGCGCCCATGCGCACCAGCTCCTGCGCGTGCATGAAGCGGTTCTCGAAGATATTTTCCGTCACGATGGACGTGCCCTCTGCCTGCGTAGCCAGCGCCATGTACTGCGCCTGCATATCAGTTGGGAAGCCGGGGTACTCCTCGGTGGTGATATCAGCGGCCTTGAACGGTTTGTCCGCCATCACGCGTATGGAGTCGTCGGAAATCGTCAGCTTCACACCGCATTCCTGCATTTTTTGCAGGACCACGGAGAGATGCTTTGGGTCGCATCCTGTCACATTCAGGTCGCCGCCGGTAATCGCTCCCGCTACCAGGAACGTTCCTGCTTCGATGCGGTCGGGAATGATGCGGTGCTTGGCTCCGCGGAGTCGTTCGACGCCCTGAACGCGTATGGTGGAAGTTCCCGCGCCTTCAATCCTTGCGCCCATTTTGATGAGCAGGTTGGCCAGGTCCACCACTTCGGGCTCGCGGGCGCAATTTTCCATTACCGTTTCACCATCAGCCAGCGTCGCCGCCATCAGCAGGTCTTCAGTTCCGGTAACGGTGATCTTTTCGAACGCGATGTGGCCGCCCTTTAGCCGTTCCGCGCGAGCGACTACATATCCGTGCTCCTGGGAAATGGTCGCCCCGAGACGCTCCAGGCCTTTGATGTGCAGGTCAATGGGACGCGCGCCGATGGCGCAGCCTCCCGGCAGGGAAACCCGCGCTTCGCCGCAGCGCGCCACCAGAGGCCCCAGCACCAGCGTGGAAGAGCGCATGGTCTTTACCAGTTCATACGCCGCCTCGGCCTTGATGACCGGACCACTGCAAATGGTGGTGCGATGGTGCGCGCGTCCGTACCCCAGTTCTACTTCGGCGCCCATAGCGGCCAGCAACCTGCGCGTGGTTTCAATGTCGCGGACCTGAGGAATGTTCTCCAGTACGACGGGCTCCTCAGTAAGCAGAGCCGCGGCCATGCAGGGCAGCGCGGCATTCTTTGCGCCACTGACGCGAATCGTTCCCAGCAGCGGAGTGCCGCCGCGAATTACCAGCTTATCCATGGAGGACCGTGTCCTTATAAGAGTCGGCTGTGTGCCGATCCAGTACCACTATTTTAGTGGAAGTTTGGGAGCTAGCAGGTGGGGAATTCCCTTAAGTAACCCCGTGGGAGCACTCACCTTTCAGCCGCAAGCGTGTAAATGGTAAGTGCGTGGGTGGCTGCCCTATGCCCGATTTTGGGTTAAGTGGGGATTTGTCCAGTGGTAGTTGGGAGATCCAATTGCCACTTGCGATTCACCGAATCGCCTTCCGCACATTTCTCTCCGCTGCCTTTAATCGCTGCTGCGCCTCTTTTTTCTTCACTCCTGCTCGCAGCATAATCAGCGCCACCGGGACGCTTCCTTCTGCTGACTTTAGCGCCCGCGCCGCCTTGGTGCGGTCTGTATCCGCAGCTTGCATCAAGATGGAAATTCCGCGCTCCACCAATTTTTCGTT
>JBFXAV010000257.1:0-4862 GCA_050183935.1 Candidatus Korobacteraceae bacterium
CGCGTCGAGTAATCCCCGTCTCGCGTCTTGCAGATCTTGCGGGCAGAAGTTCCGTGAGAACGCTCCCGTACCGGGGTGGGTATTGCGGGTCTGCTCCACCCGCCAATCAACTCCACCCCAGTGCGTTGGGTTCGCCCAGATGCAGGTGAGGATGCGGCCGTATTGAAATGTCTTGGCCGGCGGCTTTCCGGTTTCTTGCTTGGGTGGCTTCACGGAAGTGGTGTGTTCCGTGTCGGACTCGGCGAATTCCCGACGCATGTCGGGAAAGATGTCCTGATGTTGTTTCCATTTGGCGTTCGTGCCGTTTGCATTTTCCATGTCGGTTTCCTGCATGGTTGGTTCATCACGGCCGACGCGAATTATTTCGCGCCGGCTCGACTCGCAGGGATTGCCGGAGGCAATTGTTTTTGCCGCCGGGCTGCCCTTTCGTAACGCAGTGAAGGGCAGCCCAAGGCAAAAACAAGAAACAGCAAACCGGGGGCGAACCGCGCCGGGAGCGCAGCGCTGCAACGAGCATGACAGGCGAGGGGCGGTGGTGTGGTGGAGCCTGGCGGGCTCGTTGCAAGTGGAGCGACCAGAGCGGGGCGGGCCCGGTTTGGCGGCTTTGGGGAAGCGGCGGCTCATCTTATTCCGCGAAGCGGAAATAGGGAGCCGCCGCGGGGGCGGGCAATTCCCGCGAAGCGGGATTGCGGGGGCGGGAGGCGTAACCGGAGCTGTCTTCAAGGAATGCGAGACGGCCATCATAAACAAAGGCAGCGTGTACGGATATTGTGGGCGGAATGGTGCGAACGCGATCACCGATTGCAATTTGACTTATCCATGCATCCGCCTAAATTCGTGCGAACATCGACTACGTCCTATCCTTCCTAAAGGCTGGGCGACTATTGCGATCGACGTTCGCGAATTGGTCGGCCTCATAATCAGAGGAACCGCTGCGTGGGAAGCTGCGTGCCCGTAGTCAACGGGACGAACCAATGGAACGAGTGAATGAATATCAACCAGCTCGCAAGCAAGAGAAACCTTGAGCTAGCTTGGCGACGGATCACCACCGGCGGTAACTACCAGTACAAGCGGCTGTACCGACCCCTCTACTTTGCGTATGAAGTCGCGCTGGAAAAGAATCTGAAGGACCTGAGGGAGCGGCTTGTTGGCGGCTCATTTCAACCGCGAAATCCAGATCGCATCTACGTGCCGAAAGCATCGGGACTTCATCGTCCGCTGGCGCTGCTAAATATAGAGGATCAAATCGTTCTTCAGGCATTTGCCAATCTGGCCGCTCGGCGCATGCAAAAAAGACGCGCACCGCTGCAGTCCAAGGTGGTCTTCAGTAATATCCTTGAGAAACCAGATAGCATCTTCTTCTTTCGGCGATGGCAAGAGACGTACGCAGCATTTCAGCGGAAGATCAAGAAGCACTTCGCCGACGGTCTCCGTTGGGTCGGGGATTTCGATTTGGCAGCATTCTACGATACGATCTCGCACGAGCTGTTACTTCGCACGATCTACCCACGCACAACCAACTCAGATCTAGCATGGATTGCGACTTGCCTGAGAACTTGGAGCTCGGATCGATCTGACTCAGGGCACGGGCACGGTCTGCCTCAAGGACCACTGGCATCCGACTTCCTGGCAGAGTGTTTCTTGTTGCCAATCGACCTGGCGTTACAGGGACGTCGGGGGTACACGCGTTATGTCGACGATGTGCGTCTTTTCGGCGCAACCGAAGACCAAGTGCGTGCGGATCTAATCGAGCTGGAACGTCACTGTCGGGAACGCGGTTTAATTCCGCAGACCGGTAAGTTTGCCATCAAACAAGCGCAGAGTGTCCGAGAAGCGATGGGCATGCTGCCTAGCATTTCGGACCCACAGCACGAAGGCAGTGGTAGCGTAAGACTCGGCAAAGAGCAGGCTCGGTCGGTGCTGCACTCTGCAATTTGTGGAAAACCTTACCGAGTGAGAGATAAAACACGGTTGCGATTCGTGCTTTACCGGGCAGACCCCGACTCCGACGTTCTGAAAGTTGTGCTCCGGCTTATCCCGCACCATCCAGAACATGCTGACGCATTCTTCGCCTACCTCGGAAGGTTTGCATATCGGAAACCTGTCGAGCGGTTATGTCTCGAGCTTGTGCAAGCGAATCCCTATCCTTACTTGCGCGGTGAGGCATGGCACGTGTTGGCAAGATGCCTAAGCGAGGACCACTCTGCGACCAGAGCAAAATGGCGGAAGTTGGCGAAGCAAGCGATACAGGTTGCGAAAAACAAATCGCCTGAGAATTTAGTAGAGCGGTGGGGCGCTTGTCATTTCCTTTGCGTTTCGGAAGACGTCTCATCGGAGCACTATAGCCGGTGGCTCAAGAATCAATCACCGCTGCTCCAGTCATTGCTCGCGCCTGTGCTGCCGAATGGAGCGTTCGCGACTGGCAAAGTCGTGCAAAAATTCCTTATGCGGACGGCTCCGGAACCAGGGCTTTCGGTCTGCTCAGCGTTGCACGAGCGCGGGTTAGCGCCGACTGCCTTTGGATTGGGCGCTAATCAGCTGCCGTCGCAAGTGGTAAACGTGCTCGATGAGTTGGGTGTCATGTCGGCACCTCACCCGAAGATCGATGCGATCGGTGAGATCCTACACAGGCGTTACGGCGTTCCGCGTGGAAAATCCTGGCACACGCTGTTGGCAAGTGAGTACGTCCATGCTCTCGGCCTACTGAAGCAGGCGGAGGCCGCATTCGCTGGAGGCCCTTCGTTCTGGCTGGCATGCCAGAACTCGTTTAATCAGACCGTGTTCCTGGCTTTGCAGCATTACCTGGCGACGACGGCTCATGCTGCGGCGTGCACAACCATCGACAAAAAGGGGGCACTCGTAGACTTCGGCGTTACTCTGGATGCAAACGGGCCGTTCTCGAAGACTTGCCCGACAATTGCTGGGTGCTTCCGGGACATGAACACGCGACGCAATCACCTTCCAGTGTCGCACCCGTACGAGAAAAAGACCGCGACCCAGTCGCGGCACCTCAGGCCTCAGGAGAGGAACAAATTCGTTGGCCGCTTACGAACTGCCTATCGGGCCTTTTTGGCACTAATGCCATAAGCATGGAAGGATGAAGCAACGTGTCGAAGAAGAAGAACTTGCGGCGGCCGATACACGCGACGACTTCTCCGGCTTCACAAACCGTTAGCAGAGAATTATCGGCGCTCCTCCCAGTCGTGAAAGAGAGCGGCGGCGTCACCAAATCTCGTACGGCAATCCCCTGTCCTCGCAGTCCTCGTGAAACGCCTGAAGACGGTCCTTGCTGTACTTTCCCCCGAATTCAAGCACCAGCAGCGGTGCCGCTGGATCGTGTGCCAGGACGGCATCCGGCAGTTTCTGTCCCCGTCGAAACGGAGCGAGCCGCTCTTCGTCCACCCACAACTGATGATCTCTCGGCCGCAACTGCCTGACGGCGAAGTACATCGCCGAAACCCCTACGTCGTGGGCGACCTGAAATCGTCGTGTGAGGTTCGGTTTGCGCTTGCCGCCGAGCGTTCTGGCGGCTTGCGTTGTGGCCATGAACACTCGGGAATGAATCAATGGTTGCTGCCAGCGCTTAGCAAGCTGCCAGGCGACGGTCCCAAAGTCAGGAATCCAATCACCAGGGTGCCAGTGGACGAGTGGCTCGTCGAGGACTGGTAACGGGGTGACGTGGGCACGAAATGACGAAACGAAGCCCGCTTTCGCCAGGGTGCCAAGCTTCTGTCGAGCACACTCGACCGCTGAGGCGCGGTCGGGCCAGTAGGCAGCAGCGAGCTGTTCCGCGGTCGCGACCTTAATGCACCGGCAGAGAGCCGTGAGGATGTCGAGGTCCAGCGGGCTGAGCATGTGGGCCACCTTTGATCGTTCGCACGTGTGGGTGCGGGAACGATAGGCCGAAAGGTCGCGAAAGGGGCCATGTTAGACGCTGCCGTCTTGCGGCAAATCGGGCGGCTACGGTCGGACTGCATTTCGTCGATTCCCGCGCAGAGACAATGTCCAGCCGAGGGTCATGCACAGAGCCTCGAGTGCACGACGATGCCGTACACGCGAAACTGGGCACCGCGTGGCACGAGCTGGCACTCAGTAACGCCGCCCGACGCGTTCCCACGAGTAGCCTCACCGAATCACCACGACGAAAGCATGCACCTCTCGACTTGCCGGGATCGGTCGTGACGTATAATCCCACTGCCCATTCCCGCGCGCTGAAACCCCGATGAGGGTTTACTTCGCTCCTTGCCCCGGGAGCACGGAAAAACAACGGGCCATCCATTTCAAACTTTCACCACATGAACGTTTGGGCTCTCGAGCTTTGCAGCTCGAGAGTCGAAGCGTCGGCAATGGTGCCGCGCCTAACCAAGAGGTGCGTTATGTGGATACCTGAAAGGGAATGGATGCGAAGACGGCGGAAGGAGCGCGAGCTTGCGCGAGCAAGATACGCGGCGGTGCAGGCGGTATTGGTCCTAGGACTGATGCTGCTGTGCCTGGTGTACGTGTTCCTGACCGCAGATCTTTAGCATCGGAAGGCCGGCATCTGCCGGCCTTCCTACTTTCTTGCCCCCGGCACTCCATCGGTGAGTTGGTCCTCCCCCCACCTGGCACGGTCCCCTCACCTTTCAACGAGAAAAGTACCGAGTTCACGTGGCTGCTGCCGTTTCTCTGCCGGCTAAGTCAATTTGCGCCAGCCTGCGGCGCAACACCTCGGGCAGAAATGCTTGTGGCTCAATGGCTTTACGATTTTCGAGGTGCCACGTCGCCTGCGGAATGTTGGACCAACTTGGTCGCCATCAGCGATTCTTCTGCCTTTCGGGGACGATTGGTGTCTCCGCAGTTGGGCTCAACGTAAGGAGAACGCG
>JBFXAV010000258.1:0-4835 GCA_050183935.1 Candidatus Korobacteraceae bacterium
GCCGTCGATCTCAATAATTTCTGCGCCGTAGTCGATAGACTGCGCCAGCTTGTTCAGAGAAACCTTGCCCTTGGGCAGGTAAACACAGGCCTTCATGCCCGCTCGCGCCGCGTAGGCCGCAATGGAGGCTGCGGTATTCCCCGTGGAAGCGCAGGCAACGGTGTTCTTGCCGCGACGCCGCGCTTCAGTGATAGCCACGGTCATTCCCAGGTCTTTGAAACAGCCGGTGGGATTCCAGCCCAGGTGCTTGAATCCAATCTCGGCCACGCCGCCGAACTCCAATGCCTTCTGGCCCGGAATCACTGGAGTGTTCCCTTCGCAAATGCTGATCACCTCGCCTGTCGCGTACTCCGGAAGGAAATCACGGAAGCGCCAGACTCCGCTACGGTCGAGCAGATCGCTGGAAGCGCGCCGCTGGAGCCAACGGGCCTTCAGTTCGGCGGGCTTGAGCTGAGGCGGATCAATAACAACGTCCAGCAGGTCGTTGCTGCGAGGACACGCATACCCGCTAAAGTTGCGGTCCAGCAGCTCAGAGCACTGGGGATTACTGCATCGCAGGTGAGTCGGCATGATTGTCCAGGATCGGCATCCATAAAGGCCGATCAACCAAGAAGTCCATTTGCTCAATTTCTCCGATCGCCGCTTCGAGCAATTTCGACGAACACGGCTCCACCGTGACCACAAAAGCCAGGTTCGCCTTGTCAAATCCGGGCCGCTGCATCACGGCATCCAGATTGATAGAGCGGCGCGACATAACCGTGGCAATTGCAGCCACGATCCCGGGGCGGTCCTGCACCACTAGCCGCAGGTAGTGTCTTGAGGTGAAATCGGCAGAGACAGTATAGCGGGTGCTGGGAGCAATTTCGTCCGGGTGGCTCTTAGCCAGATTGAGCAGGTCGGATACCACCGCCACCGCCGTGGGATAGCCTCCGGCGCCATAGCCGGCAAAGACGGTGTCTCCACCAAACTGCCCGGTGGCGATCACCATATTCTTGCTGCCGATCACATGGGCGAGCGGCGACTCTAATGGAACCAGCATGGGTTGCACGCCCCCGGTCAGTACACCCTGCTTGACCTCCGCCCATGAAATTTGACGGATCGTACACCCCAGGTCGCGGGCATAGCTGAAATCCACCGAGTCCACCGGCGTGATAGGTCGGCAGGGAAGCTCCTCGGGATTGACCTCGGCGCGCAGCCCGATCCAGCTAAGAATCGCCAGCTTGGAACGGGCGTCATAGCCTTCCACGTCGTCAGTGGGATCGGCTTCGGCAAAGCCCTTCTGCTGGGCTTCCTTAAGGGCTTCGGCAAAGCTCAAGCCACGCGCTTCCATGCTGTGGAGCACAAAATTGCAGGTCCCATTGACGATGCCTCGCACCTTGAGCAACTGGTCGCCAACGAGTCCTTCCTCCAGCGCGTGCAACACCGGAATCCCTCCCGCTACGGCGGCGCCAAACAGCAGGCGCACGCCCTTCTTGCGCGCCAGCGCCAGAAGTTCCGGACCGTGCAAGGCGATGAGCTTTTTATTGGCCGTCACTACGGACTTGCCGGATTCCAGCGCGCGGCGGACGAGTTGTTCCGCAGGATCGAGGCCACCCATCAGTTCGGCAATCACGTGAACGTCCGGCGAGCGCAGAATCTCGTCGAAGCTCTCGGTCCACTGCACGCCGGGAGGCATCCAGGAAGCCCGCTTGCGCGCTACGTTGCGATTACAGATGTGCGTAAGCTGAAGCGCTGGCAATCCGCGCCCAGCCAGTACCCGAGCCACAGACGAGCCCACGGTTCCAAAGCCTACCAGGGCTACATTCCAGCAGCTGCGGGGGTTAGACGACGCCTTTACCGCAGAGCCTGCGCCAGAAGAAGAATGCGTTTCCGTTGCCATAAAAAATCTGTCCTGAAGCCCTGTTCAAGTTTGGTGCATGGGAGATGTAGCAAAGCTATGTCTTTACACCGGTCAGATAAAACATGAAAAAGCCCACCGCCGCATCTGCTGGCCGTGGGCTTGATCCTCATTGCTGCTTATGAAGACTGCGACCGCTATCCCCGGGCCAGACCTATGCATGCGCCTGTAATTCGCCGTGTTCGCATGCGTTGGCTCAAGGTATCCATCCGATGCCTGCAATGTAGCTGAGCCGTGCCAGGGGGTCAATCGGCAACTCTGCTTAGCATTGCCTGGCAGCTAACCTTGGTAACCGCAACCGCCGGCAATGGACGGGACCACCATCACCTCGTCGCCATCCTTGAACTCATGGCTGGCGCCGCCCAAGAAGCGGATGTCTTCTTCGTTGACATAAAAATTCAAGAACCGCCGCAACTGACCGGTGTCATCCCTAAGAAACTGCTTGAGTTCCGGGAAGGTTGTTCCGAGCGTATCCACCAGTTCGTTCAGGTTGCGAGCCGAGCAAGTCACCTGGTCCTGGCCTCCAGTATGACGGCGCAGCGCTGTGGGAATAAGGACGCGGACACTCATCAGGCCATCTCCTCCGCAACCAGCGCCGCGGAGTTCAAGTATTCCTCGAAGGCTGCCAGCTTGGGTGCAATCGGTTCCACGGTTGCATAGGAATCCTGAATGGCATCAAGCGTCTTCAGGCCGTTGCCGGTGATACAGAGCACAGTGGTCTGGCCGGGAGCAAACACGCCCTGCTCCGCCAGCTTCTTTGCCGCTGCCACGGTCACCCCACCGGCGGTTTCCGTGAATACAGCTTCATTCTCGGCGAGCAACTGAATACCCCGCACGATCTCTGGATCGCTGGCATCCGCTGCCCAGCCGCCATTCGCGGTGATGGTCTTGATGGCGTAGTGACCATCGGCGGGATTGCCGATAGCAAGCGAGCGAGCAATGGTGTTCGGCTTCTGCGGGTCGAAGTCCTTCTGCCGTGCCTTGACCGCTGTCGTAATCGGCGAGCACCCGGTGGCCTGCGCTCCAAAGAAACGCACCTGCTTCGGCTCGACCAGCCCCAGGGTCTGAAGCTCGTCGAAGGCTTTGCGAATCTTGGTGATCAGCGAGCCACCTGCCATGGGGACCACGATGTTGTCCGGAAGCCGCCAGCCGAGTTGCTCGGCGATTTCATAACCGACCGTCTTGGAGCCTTCCGCATAGTAGGGACGCAGGTTCACGTTAACAAAGCCCCAGTGATACTTGTCCGCAATCTGCGAGCACAGGCGATTCACATGGTCATAATTGCCGGCAATGCGCACCAGCTTGGCGCCGAACACCTGTGTACCAAGAATCTTTGCAGACTCAAGGTCTGCCGGGATGAATACACAGGCCTTCAGGCCGGAACGGGTCGCCTGTGCGGCCACCGAGTTCGCCAGATTGCCGGTGGAGGAACAGGCAACAACTTCAAACCCGAAGCGGCCAGCCTGCGCCAGCGCCGTAGCCACAACGCGGTCCTTGAAGCTGAGTGTTGGGAAGCAGGCGGAATCGTTCTTCAAGTAGAGATTGCTGATCCCGATCTCTTTGCCAAGGCGAGGAGCGTCAATCAGTGGAGTAAAACCCACTGGCAGAGTAGGCTTGTAATTCTCCGGGAGGGGCAACAGAGCGCTATAACGCCAGATGTTCGCAGGGCCGGAAGTAATGCTGTCCAGAGTGAAACGGTCGCGCAGCGCTTCCAGATTATAAAAAACTTCGAGGGGGGAAAAACATTCGTCGCAGATCGCCTGCGGCTGGTTTCCCCAGCTCTTGCCACATTCTCGGCACTTTAGTTCGTACAGATCCGTCATCCGCAGCTCTCTTCTGTTTTTAGAAGAGCAGCGACCAGGCAGGCCCAAAATTTCATCCCTAAAAGCAAACAGCTCTTTTCCGGAAGGGAAAAGAGCCTACGAGGCGGGCGATACAACTATGCCTTCCCCGAATCTCATGTTCCCCGTTCCCGGGTGGGAGTTGACACCAGACAATTCAGCTATCGCTGAATCCGGTTGTCGTGGCTTCTCAGGGCCTGTCCCTCAGCCACTCTTCATGAAACTCGGCTTACTCTTACGAGTAAACGCACTCAGATAGTACGCTCCGCCTTTGTGAGCGGTCAAGAGGGAATTTCCACGCTTTCCGTGTCTGCGCTCAGGGAAGGCCTCTTAATCCACAAGTTTAATTCCATATTGCACTTGCATCCGCAACCCGGCTTGGCATATAAACCGTTTTTCTAGCGCCTATAAAGTTTATTTCTAGGCGCTTCCGGATTGGGGGCCTAGTCAAATGGCGCGTGCAATAGCTGCCGTTCTAGTTGTGGTGCTGGCAATTGCGGGAAACGCGGAAGCAGACTCGTGGATTCGCTTCGTGAATTTGCGACGAGTATTCGGCCCTGTAGAGATCGACCGCGCTAAGGGTAAAGGCTTCGAACGCGCCATCCTTTCCATGCCGGTAAGCGAGGGCGTCCGCTTGAGAACCTCCACGGAAGGCCGCGCGGCAGTCCAATTCGAGGATGGGAGCATACTGCGACTCTCGTCGGAATCCGAAGTATCGTTCTCCAAACTCATGTTGCTTTCATCCGGATACCGCTCCAGCGTGGTCCGTATCTTCCGGGGCGGTGTGCGCCTGAATTTCCGCAATGCCGGAAAGGACCATTTGCGCGTGGTCTTCCCTGGGGGTGAAGTCGAACTCAACCGTCCGGCGGAGTTCTTCCTTCACGTAGAGGGAGATCAGGCAATGTTGTCCGTGGAGAAGGGGAAAGTCACGGTGCAGCAGGGAGGACAGGTAATGACAGTCCGTAAGAATGAAACCCGCGCATTTGAGTACCATCAGCCGCCGGAGATGGCCACTGCACACGAAAGCGCATCTACTTTTTAGTTCCTAGTTTCTAGTTTCTAGCGGCCGGCAGTTAAGCAACTCCCGCTGTGAGGTG
>JBFXAV010000259.1:0-4832 GCA_050183935.1 Candidatus Korobacteraceae bacterium
TCGGCTACGTTAAGAAGGCAGTTCAGCTTGACCCGCAAAACGGAGCTTACCTGGATTCGCTGGGCTGGGCGTACTACAAGATTGGCGATTTTGTGCTCGCGGAAGAGAACCTGGTGAAGGCGGTGGAGCGTACCGGGAACGATCCGACGATTCTTGACCACCTGGGCGATCTCTACATGAAGACGGACCGCCTGAAGCTTGCCGCTGCCTACTGGGAGCGCGCCCTGACGGAATATGGCCGGTCGGTACCGTCCGAAGTCGACAGCGAAGAAGTCGCCAAAGTACAGAAAAAGCTGGAGTCAGCCAAAGTCCGATTGGCCCGGCAAAGCCCGCAATAGTTCGGATGCGCCTAATCGGGGCGGCGTCCAAACAGTCGGAACTCCTTCGGGCCGGATCGGCCTGCCCCGCTGCCATCCAGAGGCCCTGCTTGACCGGCAGGACTAGCCCAAAAAATCTCCTAAGCCGGGCAGCAAACAGGAGTAGAATTCCACTCATATTCTTGTGGGGTGTGCGGGTATCATCCCGCCACTGTTTTATAAGTTGTTTCTTACTTTCGGCCTTATCCAAGGGCGACCCTGGGCTATTTGTTTTTTTGGGCTACGGGCACACGGGCCATGGGCTCTATCTACTTGGAGGCCAAATGCAGGACACGAATACCGCCACTACTCCGGATGTTCGCCGGAATCAAAAAGTTACCAACCGGGAAAGCGACCGCAGCGTGGCCATCTACACCGGCTACGTGGTAACGGCCTTGCTGCTGATCGGCGCAATGGCGTTCCATTTTTCTACGCGGATGCTGCCTTAATAACGGCTGAGCGGGCGCTGCGAAGCCAAACGAACCGGAAGCCTGTGCGTTATCGCCAGTGCGGGGTGCGCGTGTGTTCCAGCGGTTCCAATCGCGGTCAGGACGAGAGTGTTAGAATACGTGCTCGGAACTGAATCGCGGGTTGCTGCGGCGCCTGCAACAAACTCATTGCATGGAAACTCCCCCTCAGCCTGCTACCAAAGAATCTCTCTCTTACGCCACGGCTGGCGTTGACATCACCCGCGCCCAGCGGGTCAAACAGCGGATTAAGTATCTCGCCCATAAAACCTTCACCAAGAATGTACTCAGCGACATAGGCAGCTTCGGGGGGATGTTCGCCCTCGACAAGAAGTACCAAAACCCTGTCCTGGTTTCCAGCGTGGATGGAGTAGGAACCAAGCTCAAAGTGGCTTTTGAGATGAACCTGCACCATACCATCGGCAGCGACCTGGTGAATCACTGCGTGAATGACATTGCCGTGCAGGGCGCTACGCCGCTGTTTTTCATGGACTATTTCGCCGCCGGAAAGCTGGATCCCGATGTCGCCGAGAAGGTCGTTACTGGAATCGCCGATGCCTGCAAGCAGAATGGCTGCGCGCTCATCGGCGGTGAAACCGCCGAGATGCCGGGATTCTATGGCGAAGGCGAATATGACCTGGCGGGCTTCATCATTGGAGTGGTGGAAAACGACAAGATCATAACCGGCAAGGCCGTCGAGCCCGGGGATGTGCTGATGGGCCTGCCGTCCAACGGTCTGCACACGAACGGGTACTCCCTGGCGCGCAAGCTGCTGTTCGAGGTTGGCCACTATACCGCGGAAACCTACGTGAATGAGCTCAAGAACAAAGTCGGGAACGAGCTCATGCGCGTCCACAAGAGCTACTGGCCAGTGCTAAGGAAGCTGGTAGATGCGGAGACCATTTCCGCCATGGCGCACATCACCGGCGGCGGCATTACCGAGAACCTGCCGCGCGTGCTTCCCAAGAATGTTTCCGCCATCGTTGAAGTCGGAAGCTGGCCGGTACAGCCGATCTTCCAGCACTTGCAAAAGCTGGGCAGCGTCTCCGACGAAGAGATGATGCGCACGTTTAACATGGGAATCGGGATGATCCTGGTGGTTTCCCCGAACAAGTTCAAGAAGGTACAGAGCGTGCTGGAGCGTGCCGGGGAAAAGGGATTCACCATTGGCCGCATTGTGAAAGGCGACCGCAAGGTGGTATTCAGCTAAGGAATCCAATGTTGGGAGCACCATGGCCGCGCATGTCGCGGCCCTTGTTTTTTGTGGGTGCTGGGCGCGATGATTGGGAATACAGAAGCTATGACCGAGATGAACAAGCTGGGTGTTTTGCTCTCTGGCCGTGGCTCGAATTTTCGAGCCATTGCGGCCGCGGTCGAACAAGGGCGTATTCCAGCGAGCATTGCAGTGGTCATCTCCAATCGCGCGGATGCGGCGGGACTCGATCATGCACGCCAGCTCGGGCTCGATGCGCTGGTAATCCCTTCCAAAGGCAGGGGCCGGGAAGAGCACGATGCAGAAGTGGTCGCTGCGCTTGAGCAGCGGCACGTGGATCTGGTCTGCCTGGCAGGTTACATGCGGCTGCTGTCGCCATTGTTTGTGCGCGCGTTCCCGAACAGGATTCTGAATATCCACCCGTCGCTGCTACCGTCTTTTCCAGGCCTGGATGTCCAAAAGCAGGCGCTGGAATACGGAGTGAAGGTTTCCGGATGCACTGTGCATATCGTTGACGAGCACCTGGACCACGGACCTATCGTGGTGCAAAGAACCGTGCCCGTCCTCGAAGGTGACGATGAGCACTCGCTTGCGGAGCGCATTCTCGAGCAGGAGCACATTGCCTATAGCGACGCGATCAACCTGATGTTGTCGGGAAACTACGAAGTGGTGGGACGCCGGGTAGTGGCGGCTTCGCGGGTACTGAAGGCGCAGTAATCGATATTCTTTACCGGGACGGAGACGTAGCGGAGCTACGTCTCTACGTAAAACTGGAAGCTGCGTTAAAACCGGGAGCGGCCTGAGTGGAGCCAGACGCCGAGTTTACGGGGTTCCCGTCGCTCCGCCTGTTACCTCGGTTTGCGAAGAACTTGCCAGCTTGTCCTGCGTGGTCTCGAAGATGGGCAGCATGGCCATCCAGCGGTCGCGTTCAGCGGAAAAGGCTGCAAGGTCCGCTTTTGCCACCGGCTCAGCCGGAGGAAGCTGCATGCGTTCCCAGTTCACGAACTGGCCATTGCGTTGAATGCGGAAGTCCAGGTGCGGGCCGCTGGCGAGTCCGGTGGAACCCACGCGCCCCACGGTCTGTCCCTGGATTACGTTCTGACCTCTGCGCACCAGAGCGCGAGAGAGATGCAGGTAGTAGCTCTGGTAGCCGCGTGGATGCGCGATCTGCACCAGAATGCCGTTTCCGCCTTTGCGTCCCGACCACACCACCCGACCATTGGCCACCGCCTGCACGGGAGTTCCCGTAGGAGCGGCGTAATCCGTGCCCAGGTGGGCGCGATGCGTACGCAGCACTGGGTGCAGCCGATTGCGCGAGAAATGCGAGCTTACGCGCGCCTGAAACCTGAGCGGCGACCGCAGGAAGGATTTCTGGAGTGACTTGCCGTCAGCGGAGTAATACGCCGGGCGTCCGGCAGGATCGCGGAAGAGCACGGCACTATAGGTGCGTCCGGCATTGACATACTCTGCCGTCAGAATGCGGCCGTAGGAGGCGGTGACTCCGTTAGCGTATTGCTTTTTCTCCACAACCAGACGGAACGTGTCCCCTGGCTGCGGGTCGCGGTAAAAGTCCAGGTCCCATTGGAAGATATCGGCGAGCCGAACTGCAAGGTCCGGAGTTTCGCCCATGGCGAGGATGCTCTCGAAGAGTGAGCTGCGAAGTTCCCCGCGCAGTCCGACGGTTTCCACCGTGCTGGGGATTTCCAGGAGCTCGGCGCGGAACCCATCTTCCTCTGGGCGTATCCAAAGCTCGTTTCCATCGTCGATGGCATACCGCACAGCCCGCAGCTCGCCCTCATAAGAATGCGCCAGCGACAGCTTGTTGCCCTGACGGACACGGCGGAAGTCGAAGATAGGGCGGGCGGCTTCAACGATGGTGTGCGCGGTGAGCGAATCAATGCCGAGAAGCTGCAGGGACTGCACAAAGGTACTGCCGGAGCGGATGGTGGTTTCCGAGACTGTATCCGGCTTGGGGCGGTCGGCAAGGTCCTGCAGTGCGGCCTGCACTTCGGTGAGATACAGAGCTTCCGACTGCGCGCGCATCTGCCATGCCATGCCAATGCTCACGGCGGCGCACAATCCCAGAACGAAAAGAATGCCAACCCAGCGCTTCAAACCTGACCTCCCGCTACCGACTCCTGAGCGCTGCGGGTTACGTCCGCTGCGCATTTTCCCAAGAAGCGGCAAGCAACAGAAAAGATGCCGCTAAAGTGGATCAACCAACCAACAGGGGAATTGTCTAGCAGAGCAGAGGAGAAAAGCCGCCGCGTGGATGCCGTACGCGCGCCACATGCCGCGCCACCGAAGCCAGCTTACGCACCGTGCGTGGCCGCACGACCGGAGCTACCGAGGCCACCGCGAAGGCCAGAAAACTAATCATCATTGCCGCCTGCACCAGCCGAAACCCGGCCGCGCGTTCTGCGTCCAAGGAGGCGCAAAAGCCTCCCAGCAGCAGCAGAACCAGCGCGGCAATGGCAAATCGTCCGTGCAGCGACATTACTGAAAAGTTATCCCCTGGCTGCTTTCCGGTCAAGAGTCTTAAGTTGCAGATGGATAGGAATGAGCAACTTGTGGGGGATAACGAAAGGTGGTGAACCGGCTGGCTTCGGGGAAAGTCTGAATAAGTAACAACGAACCATTGCGCCGCCAGTGTCAGGGCATTCCGCTCGCAGCATCCTGAGAAGACCAGCGTCAACCTTCTTGATCCGGATATCCTGGGGGTCCTTCGCTGCGCTCAGGACGACAAGTGTGGGGAGCAGAGTTTTGTCGTTGCGGTAGAAATGTGGGCCTCTGGAG